>JBEVMI010000313.1:0-9351 GCA_040508685.1 Spongiibacteraceae bacterium | reverse complement strand
TGACCTGATTATGGATTTGCTCACTTTCTGTCCGCAATGACGCCGCTGCGTAATTTCGTCAGAATGTCGCCTCCCCGAGTTGAGTCTGGAGTATTTGATGGCCGTTGGCAGCAATCTGTTGCTGGTCGCACTGGCGTTGTTGCTGGTGGTGCTGAACGGTTTTTTTGTTGCCGCCGAATTCGGGCTGGTGAAATTAAGGCAGACGCGCGTGCGGGCGCTGGCGAAAAACTTTGGCTTTCGCGGCCGTGTGCTGGCGCGTGTGCACGGCAGTCTCGATGCGTACCTGTCCGCGTGCCAGCTCGGGATTACGTTGACCTCGCTCGGCCTCGGCTGGGTCGGCGAACCGGCATTTTCCCGCCTGCTGGAGCCGTTATTCGCCGCCGCCGGCATCGACGATCCGCGCGTGGTGCACGGCGCATCGTTTCTGATCGCATTTGCGACGCTGTCTTATCTGCATATCGTGGTCGGCGAACTGGCGCCGAAATCAATGGCACTGCGCAAGCCCGAAGGCGTATCGCTGTGGACTGCGGCGCCGCTGTATGGTTTTTACTGGCTGATGTATCCGGCGATCTGGGTGCTCAATCACAGCTCGAATCAGATCCTGCGCTGGGTGGGGCTCGACGTCGATCACAATCACGACGCGCATTATTCGGTCGAAGAACTCAAGCTGATCCTGCGCACCAGCCGTGCCGACAAACGGTTTACCGGCGATGAGTGGCGCGTACTGGCGCAGGCGCTGGATTTTCGCGATCTCGAAGTAGCCGATTTACTGCGACCCTTTAACGAGGCGCAGGTGCTTCAGAATGACCTGCCGCTCGACGACAACCTCGATCGCATCGCGCAGCACCGGTTCAGCCGTTATCCGCTGATTGACAGCGGCGGTGCGGTGATGGGCATCGTCCATCTCAAGGATATATTTATCGCGTTGCGCAAAGCGGAAGCGATCCGCCTCGAAGAGTTGGCGCGGCCGGCGCTGATGGTGCTGCCGAGTCTGCCGGCGATGGAATTATTCCGCCGCTTTCAGCAGGGCGCTCCGCATTTTGCAATCGTTGCGCACGAGGATGGTCGCCCGCTCGGTTTTGTCACGCTGGATAATTTGCTCGGCGCCTGGGTCGGCGAAATTCGCGACGAATTCAAACGCAGCAGTAACGAGTGGACCAAACTCGACGACGGCTCGCTGATGGGAAAAGGCAGTTTGCCGATCTTCACGCTGGAGCGGGCGCTCGGCCTCGACATTCCCAGCGAGCAGGCCGACACCGTCGGTGGTCTGGTGTTATGGAAGCTTGGCGAATTGCCGAAGGAAGGTCAGCGCATCCAGTTTGAACACTTCGACATCGTCGTCAAAAAAATGACCGGGCCACGCATCTTGCTGGTGCGCGTTTATCCGCGGCATGCCGATGCGCTGGACTGGAACGCCGACGGCTAATCGTAAGCTACTGCGCTCGCCATCTCGCATGCGGGCGGTGCTCGGGATGCTCACATACTTTATGTATGCTCCGCTCCCTGTGCTCCGGCCGCATGCGACCTGGCTTCGCTCGTTACGCTTACGGACTTCTAACTCTGGGCGTTGACCACGGTAATCTGCGTGTTCAGCGTCCAGAAATCGTAGAGCACGCCGACCAGAAAAAATCCGCCGGTCAGCAGATACAAAATGGCGCTGATCCATTTGCGCATATAAAAGCGGTGCGCGCCGAAGACGCCTAGAAACGTCAGCAAAATCCAGCACACGTTGTAATCGACATTGCCGATGCGAAAACGCAGGCCGGCTTCGCGGTCCATGCCCGGAATTAAAAACAGATCGATCAGCCAGCCGATGCCGAGCAGCCCGAAGGTGAAAAACCAGAGCGTGCCGGTGAGCGGGCGGCCGTAATAAAAACGGTGTGAACCGGTGAAACCAAATATCCAGAGCAGATAGCCGATTACCTTGGAATGCGTGGCGCCCATGGGTGTTGCTCCGTTGTTTTTGACGATCAGTGGATGGAAAAAATGTGTCACGCAAAAAAACAATTTATAAAAAAGCTACGGCGCCTCGGCGACAAAAATCGCACGGCGCGGTGCCGGATAACCTTCGATGGTGCGTGTCGCATCCTGTGGATCGAGACAATTCGCCAGCGATTCAAAAGTCATCCACGGTGTCGGGCGCTGTTCGTCGATTGAGGTCGTGGTCAGGCTGATGCGCTGCACCTGCTTGAAGCCAATTTTTTTCAGCCATTGTTGCAGCGTGGCGCTGCTCGGCAAAAACCAGACATTGTTCATGCGCGCGTACCGATCATCGGGTACTAGCACTTCGCCGGCATTGCCTTCAATAACCAGCGTTTCCAACACCAGTTCGCCGCCGGAGTGCAGCGCTTCGCGCAATTCCAGCAAGTGATCGAACGGCGAGCGACGGTGATACAGCACGCCCATCGAAAATACCGTATCGAAAAAGCGCAGTTTCGGCGGCAATTGTTCGATGCCGATCGGCAGCAGGCCGACGCGGTGATCGCGAATATATTTTTGCAATGCAGCGAATTGCATGTTGAACAGCAGCGTCGGATCGATGCCCACCACCAGATCGGCACCGGCGCCGCGCATGCGCCAGCAGTGATAACCACTGCCGCAGCCGACGTCGAGCACGCGGCGGCCGGTCAGCGGTTTGATCTGGTCTTTCAGCCGATCCCATTTCCAGTCCGAACGCCATTCGGTATCGATGCGCGCGCCGAAAATATCGAACGGACCTTTACGCCACGGGTGCAGGCCCATCAGTGTATCGGTGAGTTTTTGTTTGTCGGCATCATCGAGTGGATTGTCGCTGCGAATCTGCACCGCGCCGCGATCGAGTAGCACCTCTGCAACCGGCCACTCCGGCAGCTGTTGCAGTGCCGCGTACCAGCGCCGCAAATCGCCGTGCCGTTCCGGATGCAATTGTTGTTTGATCACGGCCGGCAGCTGCCGCGCCCAGTCGGTGAGACCGGCGTCATGCAGATTGTTCAGAAAGGGGCGGAATTCAATCAACGGATGGCCACCAGTGAGGCGAAATTAAAACATTGAAACCAGACGTCGACGCTGGTGAAACCGGCGCGGCGCAGACGTTCGGTATGCGTAGCGATGGTTTCGGGCAGCAATACATTATCGAGCGCGGAACGTTTCTGGCTGATCTCCAAGTCACTGTATCCATTCGCGCGTTTGAAAGTGTGATGCAGGTCGGTATTCAGCTGTTGCAGGTGTTCGTCTTCAAAGCGGATTTTTTCCGACAACACCAGGACACCGCCGGGCCGCATATTGGCGCCGATCCGAGTCAGTAGCGTTTCGCGCTGGGCGAGCGGCACGAATTGCAAGGTGAAGTTCAGCACCGCAACCGATGCATCGACGATATCGATATCGCAGATATCGCCGAGACGCAACTCGACCGGGGTGCGGTGCGCATCGCGTGCAATCAGCTCGCGACAGCGTTCGATCATCGCCGGCGAATTATCGACAGCGACGATGCGGCAGTCGCGTTCGCCGAACCGTTCTTCCAGATAATGCCGCATCGACAAGGTGCTGGCGCCGAGCGAACAACCGAGGTCGTAACACTGGGTGTGTGGCAACGCGTAACGTTCCGCGAGAACACCCGTCATCGCGATGATGGTGCCGTAGCCCGGCACCGAACGCTGGATCATGTCGGGGAATACGCGCACGACATTTTCGTCGAAGGTAAATCCGGCGATAGTGGCGTGCGGCGCCGCATAGATATTGTCTTTTTCCGACATATAGATTGAAAGTCTGTGCTGTGCGCCGCGTTTTTATACCGCGCCGAGTCGTATTGAGAGAGGCGGAAATGGTAACACGTTGACCATGCCCGGGCCCGGGTGTAGCTTCGGCGCGTCTGTTGGTCAGCAAAAGCTCTCGTCAGTTCTCATCAGTAGTCAATGCGCTTCAATGGAGGAAGCTGTCATGTCATCTCATTCCCCGCGTCTGGCTCTGCCCCTCTCGCAATTGCAGTCACGTTACCAGGTCGTAGTGGTCGGTTCCGGTTACGGCGCCGGCGTCGCTGCATCGCGGCTGGCGCGTGCCGGACAAGGTGTCTGCGTGCTGGAGCGCGGCCGCGAATTTGCGGCCGGTGAATTTCCCGACACGCTGTCGGAAGCGGCGCAAGAATTTCAGGTCGATCTGGTCGATAAACATCTCGGCAAAAATACCGGGCTGTACGATTTGCGCGTCAATCCCGATATGAATGTGATGTTGGGTTGTGGTCTCGGTGGCACCTCGTTACTCAATGCCAGTGTTGCGCTGCGTGCCGATCCGCGTGTTTTCGACGATCCGTGCTGGCCGGCAGCGTTGCGCACGGAGGCGCGCCAGCAGAGCTCGCCCCTGGCGACCGGTTATGCACGCGCTGAAAAAATGTTGCGCCCGCAAACCTATCCCGACAGTTATCCCGCGCTGCCAAAAATGGCCGCTCATCAGAAAAGTGCGCTATTACTCGGCAAACCGTTTTATCGCACGCCGATCAACGTCACCTTCAAAGACGGTGTCAATCATGTCGGCGTGCAGCAGAACGCCTGTGTTAATTGCGGCGACTGTGTGTCCGGTTGCAATCACGCTGCGAAAAATACGACGAACTTGAATTATCTGCCGGACGCGGTGAATTTCGGCGCGCAGATTTTTACCGAAGTGAAAGTCTCGCGTCTCGAAAAAAACGTCGATGCCGATGGGCGCACGTTGTGGCGGGTATATTTCACTCCGCAGGAACTGGGGCGCGAAAAATTTTCGGCGCCGGAGTTATTTGTGCTCGCCGAGACGGTGGTGCTCGGTGCCGGTACCTTGGGCAGCACCGAAATCCTGTTGCGTTCGCGCGCGCGCGGATTGGCGTTGTCCGATCAGCTCGGCAAACGTTTTACCGGCAATGGCGACGTGCTCGGTTTTGCCTACAACGGTGACAGCAGAATCGACGGCGTCGGTTTCGGCGATAACAACCCAGAAGAGCGCGACCCGGTCGGGCCCTGTATTACATCGGTGATCGACGCCCGTGCGACGCCAAAACTCGACGACGGCAGCGTGATCGAGGAGGGTTCGTTGCCCGGCGCTCTGGCGCCGCTGCTGCCCGCCATATTTGCCGCCGCGGCGACGTTGACCGGCAGGGATAGCGATGAGGGTTTTGTCGATAAGCTGCGCGAAAAAGCGCGCGAACTGGAGAGCCAGGCGCGCGGTGCGTGGTCCGGTGCGATGCGCAACACGCAGACCTTTCTGGTGATGGCACACGACGGGGCTGCGGGACAGCTGGCGCTGCAGCAGGATCGCATTCGGATCGAGTGGCCGGGCGTCGGCAGCCTGCCACGTTTCAAGCAGATCGCCGAGGAGTTGATGACGGCCACGACCGCGCTCGGCGGCACGGCGGTGCCGAATCCGGTCTGGAATAAATTGATGGGGCACGATCTCGTCACCGTGCATCCGCTCGGTGGCTGCGCGATGAGCGACGACGCCAGCAGCGGTGTCGTCAACGGTGCCTGCCAGGTATTTGTTGGCAATGGAGCCGGCAATAACGGCGCCGCGATTCACGAGGGGCTGTATGTCTGCGATGGCGCGGTGGTGCCGCGCAGCCTCGGCATCAATCCGTTGCTGACAATCACCGCACTGGCGGAGCGTGCGTGTCTGTTGCTCGCGCAGCGGCAGGGTTGGGCGGATGGCTGGAGCGAAACGTCGACGCCGGGCGCCCCGTTGCCTGCGCGGCAACTCGGCATTCAATTTACCGAAACCATGCGCGGACATATCGCGCTGTTTCTCGATCAATCGCCTGCTGCGGGTCCGCAGCTCGACTTTGCCGAGGCGGAAATCGACGGTAAAAATAATTCGCGCGAATGGTTGTTCACCGTCACGGTGGTTTCCGATGATCTCGAACAATTGCTGAATACCGAAGCGCATCCAGCGGCATTGTTCGGCACCGTGATCGCACCGGCGTTGCATTCACAGCCGCTGACGGTGCTGGGTGGTGGTTTTCAATTGTTCGTGCGCGACGCCGATGTGGTGGGACAACGCCGCATGGTGTATCGCATGCCGCTGCTGGCTGAAGACGGTCGCCGGTATTTTTTATCGGGCTACAAACTGGTCCGCGATCAACGTGGTTTCGATACCTGGGGTGATACCACCACGTTGTATATCACTCTCTACGATGGCGATGATGAAAAGGCGCCGCTGCTTGGGCGCGGCGTGTTGCATATTGCGCCGGAGGATTTCGCGAAGCAGATGACCACCATGCGCGCGCGCAACGCCACCGACACGTTACAGGGCCTGAGTGCAGTGACGCGGTTCGGGCGTTATTTTGCGGGTGTGCTGGCCGAGACCTACACCAAGGGCATCGCGCCGCTGCGGATTTTTAATCCGGAGGCACCGCCGCGACCGCATCGACCGCTGCGCTGTGGTGACGGCGAGGTGATCGCGTTTACGACCGGCGATGGTGTGCCGTTGCGATTGACGCGATACCGCGGCGGCAATAAAGGCCCGGTCATGCTCGCGCACGGGCTCGGTGTGTCGAGCCGGATTTTCAGTCTCGACACCATCGATACCAACCTGCTCGAATATTTGTATGCGCACGGCTACGACGTCTGGCTGCTGGATTTTCGCGCGAGCATCGAGCTGCCGGCCGCGCACTTGCGCGCTAACGGGGACGATGTGGCGCGCGAGGATTTTCCCGCGGCAGTCGCCAGGATTCGCGCGGTGACGGGCGCCGCCAGCATTCAGGTGGTGGCGCATTGTTTTGGCGCCAGCACGTTTGTGATGGCCATGCTCGGCGGCTTGCAGGGCGTGCGTTCGGCGGTGCTGTCGCAGGTTGGCAGCCATTACAAACCACCGCTGTTGTCGACAATCAAAGCCGGGCTGTACCTGCCGGATCTGCTCGACAAACTCGGCATCGATTCGCTGACCGCGTATCGCGATACACACGCCGACTGGTATGAGCGCCTGTTCGACGAAGTGCTGCGGTTGTATCCGCAGGAGTTCGAGGAGCGCACCAACAGCCCGGTCGACCGCCGCATCGCGTTTCTGTATGGCCAGTTGTGGGAGCTTGATCAGCTGAATACGGCGACGCACGATTCGCTGCACGAATTGTTTGGCGTCGCCAACATCGCTGCGTTCGAACATCTGGCGCTGCTGTTGCGCAAGGGCAGCGCCGTCAATGCGGCTGGCGACGATGTGTATCTGCCACACGTAAAACGGCTGGCGATTCCGATCCGCCTTATTCACGGCGCCGAAAACCAGACCTTTTTGCCCGAGAGTACGAAGCTGATGCTGCGCTGGCTGCAGCAGGCCAACGGCGCCGCGCTGTACGATCGGATTGAGGTGCCCAAGTACGGCCATATCGATTGCATTTTTGGCAAGAACGCGGTGGTCGATGTATATCCGCTGCTGTTGGCGCATCTGGAAAAGACGGCGGTGGGATAAGGCAGACGGGTATTCAAGGGATGCAATTTTTCCCTACCAGCTTTTCCCGGGCGGCTTTATCTAATAAATCAGCCGAAACCTTATTGCCTATTCGTCTTGTTGTCTTGAGACGCAGATCAAACTTGTCGAGGTTCAGCAGTATTTGGCGTTGTCTACGGGGTTATGGTTGTGCCGTCGTCGTCGCTGGAGGTGCCCCATGGATAAATTGCTGCTGAATCGTTGTCGCAGCTGGATGCTCAGGGCTGAGAATCTGGCCATCGTTCGGGAGTGTCGCCGTATCGTGCAGCAGGAGTTTGGCATCACGCTGCATATTCACGATGAAAATCTGTTGGAGAAACTCTGCGGATTTGGCGCCCGCAGCAAGGATCGCAAACTGCAACGATTGATACTGCCGATCGAACGTTTGTTGTTATATGGCCATGTCGCCAAGGAATTTACCGATATGGACCTGTCGGAAATGCCACTGCCGGCACAGGCGAGTTCGCGACTCGTTCATTGATTCGTCCGCACATCGAATTATAAAAGACCCTTGTGTCGCGTTAGTCGCGAATGCCATGACCGGCGGCGGCATTCTTCTGCGTTATGATTTCCGCTGTTTCGATGGCGGGAATCGCGAGATATGACAACTCATCAGGATTCACTACGGCAACGTGTTGCTGCGGTGACGCGCAGTGCGCTGGCATCGGGTGCCTTGGCGCCAATCAAAACGCAAACCCGCATCGTCAATACACTCGGTGTGCCGGTGGAGCTGCGGTACGTCGACGAGCTCGCCAGAAAAGAGGCCGAACGCGCCCGCAGTGGTGATCGCCCCGCCGGCAAACTGGGTCCGTTCAATCCTTTTCTGCCCTACGACCCGGCGCTGTTTGTCGCCGAGGCCGAGCCGGGCCACGTCATCATCCTCAACAAATTTCCAGTGGTCGCCAACCACATCCTGTTGATCACGCGCGAATTCGTCGATCAGGAGGCGGTGGTAAGCTGCGGCGATTTTGTCGCGATCGCAAAATTGATGGCGGTGATGGATGGCGTGATGTTTTTCAACGGCGGCAAAACCGGTGGCGGCAGCCAGCCGCATCGGCATTTTCAATTGATGCCGGGAATCTTGCCGGTTGAAGCCGTGCTGCCGAAGCAGATAGTCGAACATCCGCAACCGTTGGCGGCGTTGCCATTTCGCCACGCCTTCGTACATTACTGTTTTGACCGGCAAGCCGATGCGAAAGTAACGGGTGCGCAGCTGTTCCATTTATTCGAGCAGTGTTGTGCTCTTGTCGGCGTCACTGCGCAGCAGGGGAAATTGTCACCCTATAACCTGCTGATAACGCGGAGCTGGATGATGGTGATTCCGCGTACGCGCGAATGTTGGGAGCATGAGGGCCAGTCAATTTCGATCAATGCGCTGGGATTTGGCGGTTGCATCCTGGTGCGCTCGCCGGAGCTGATCGCCGCCGTCGAGAATTTCGGGGCACTGAATATTCTCGCCAGCGTGACCTGATCCGCCGATCGTTTAATGGAGTGGTGTTTGCTGGATGGGGTGTGGATGCAAAGCCTGACGTGGCCAAGAAGGGCGCCACGCAGCCGGCAGGATGCGTCAGTTTGGTTGATGGTCGTGATTACGGCGCTGTAATGAATTGGTAATGGGGAAAAGTCCTGCTGCGTTAGAAGGTTGCAGAGGTCGTCGAAATTTTTTGTGGACTGACCGCACGCCGCGCGTGCCTTTTTATTGGGTGCACTCTATTATCGCCACTTCGTTCTCTCCTGAGCGAGCGTTCAAATCGATAACACTAAAAACGGCTGGCGATAAGCAGCGCTCGCCCTCGACACCTGAGGAGGCAGACGTGCGCGAGTTTTCCTGCGGACTGGACCCAAAATGCGAAGGCACGGGTGGTCACACTTCGGCACCTGCCCCGACCATTTCGGCATCTGGGAAGATCAGGTAAAACCTTTCCCAGCGGCAATGCG
>JBEVMI010000225.1:0-3743 GCA_040508685.1 Spongiibacteraceae bacterium | reverse complement strand
GATCGTCCGGCGTTCAGTTTCCAGGGACACCCGGAAGCCAGTCCGGGCCCGCGCGATCTCGCGCCTTTGTTCTCCCAGTTCGTCGAATCGATGCTGCGCAAGGGCGTCGTGCCGATACGCAAGCAGGTCTGAGCTCCCGTTCCCCATGCCAAAACGCACCGATCTCAAGAGCATCCTGATCATCGGCGCCGGACCGATTGTGATCGGCCAGGCCTGCGAATTCGATTACTCCGGTGCCCAGGCGTGTAAAGCGCTGCGGGAAGAGGGTTACCGCGTCATTCTGGTCAACTCCAATCCTGCGACCATCATGACTGACCCGGCGATGGCCGATGCCACTTACATCGAACCGGTGAACTGGCAGACCGTCGCCAAAATCATCGAAAAAGAACGCCCGGACGCACTGCTGCCGACCATGGGCGGCCAGACCGCGTTGAACTGCGCGCTCGATCTCGCCAAACACGTCGTGCTGGAAAAACTCGGCGTCGAAATGATCGGCGCCACCAAAGAGGCGATCGACAAGGCGGAAGACCGGCAACTGTTTCGTCAGTGCATGGACCGCATCGGCCTCGCGTCGCCGCGGGCCGCGATTGCGCACAGCCTCGAAGCCGCACTGCAAGTGCTCGATCAAATCGGTTTCCCCTGCATCATTCGCCCGTCGTTCACGATGGGTGGCTCCGGCGGCGGTATCGCGTACAACCGCCAGGAATTCCTGGAAATCTGCGAGCGTGGCCTCGATCTGTCGCCGACCAAGGAATTGCTGATCGATGAATCACTGATCGGCTGGAAAGAATATGAGATGGAAGTTGTCCGCGATAAAAACGACAACTGCATCATCGTCTGCTCGATCGAAAACTTCGACCCGATGGGTGTGCATACCGGCGACTCGATCACAGTCGCGCCGGCGCAGACACTGACGGACAAGGAATACCAGATCATGCGCAATGCATCGATCGCGGTGCTGCGCGAAATTGGCGTCGAAACCGGTGGTTCCAACGTGCAGTTTGGTGTCAATCCGGTCGACGGCCGCATGGTTGTCATCGAGATGAACCCGCGCGTGTCGCGTTCGTCGGCATTGGCATCGAAAGCCACGGGCTTTCCGATTGCAAAAGTCGCGGCAAAACTGGCGGTCGGTTACACACTCGACGAATTGCGCAATGAAATCACCGGTGGCGCGACACCGGCGAGTTTCGAGCCGAGCATCGATTACGTCGTCACCAAAATTCCGCGCTTCACGTTCGAAAAATTCCCGGAAGCGTCGCAACGCCTGCACACGCAAATGAAATCGGTGGGCGAGGTAATGGCGATTGGCCGCACCTTCCAGGAGTCCGTGCAGAAAGCGTTGCGCGGCCTCGAAGTGGGCTCCAGTGGTTTCGAGCACAAAGTGGATGTCGACGCCGATGAAGCGCGCGATGTCATTATCAGCGAGCTGAAAAACCCCGGCCCCGAGCGTATCTGGTATGTCGCCGACGCGTTCCGCTACGGCCTCACCATCGCCGAAATTTATGAATTCTCCGGTATCGACCCGTGGTTCCTGGTGCAGATCGAGGACATCGTCACCACCGAAAATCAATTGAAGACGGTAGCGCTGTCGGATATCGACGCGAACTTCATGTTTCGTCTCAAGCGCAAGGGTTTCTCTGACAAGCGCCTCGCCGTACTGCTTGCCGTCAGCGAAAAGGAAATGCGCCGGCGTCGCCACCAACTGGGCATTCGCCCGGTCTACAAACGTGTCGATACCTGCGCCGCGGAATTTTCGACCAGCACGGCTTATATGTACTCGACCTACGAGGAAGAGTGCGAAGCCAATGTCAGCACGCGCGACAAGATTCTGGTGATTGGTGGCGGCCCGAACCGCATTGGTCAGGGCATCGAATTCGATTATTGCTGTGTGCACGCAGCGCTGGCGATGCGCGAAGACGGTTACGAGACCATCATGGTCAACTGTAACCCCGAAACGGTTTCCACCGACTACGACACCTCGGACCGTTTGTATTTCGAACCGGTAACGCTTGAAGACGTGCTCGAAATCGTCGCCAAGGAAAAGCCGGTGGGTGTGATCGTGCAATTTGGCGGACAAACTCCACTGAAACTGGCGCGCGATCTCGAAGCCAATGGCGTACCGATTATCGGCACCTCGCCGGACGCGATCGATCGCGCCGAAGACCGCGAACGTTTTCAGCAGATGATCGAACGCCTGCAGTTGAAACAACCGCCCAATGCCACCGTGCGCTCGCTCGAACAGGCGATTGCCGCTTCGCAAAAAATTGGCTTTCCGCTGGTGGTACGTCCGTCTTACGTACTCGGTGGTCGCGCGATGGAAATCGTGCATAAGGAAGACGAACTCAAACGTTACATGCGCGAAGCCGTGCAGGTGTCGGAAGATTCGCCGGTGTTGCTCGATCACTTCCTGAATGCGGCGGTGGAAGTGGACATCGATGCGGTCAGTGACGGCACCACCGTCGTCATCGGCGCGATCATGCAGCATATCGAGCAGGCCGGCATTCACTCGGGCGACTCCGCGTGTTCGCTGCCGCCATATTCGCTATCGGCCGAATTGCAGGACAAGATGCGCGAGCAGATCAAGCGCATGGCGCTGGAACTGGGCGTCATAGGTTTGATGAATGTGCAACTCGCGGTGCAGGACGGCGAAATCTACGTCATCGAAGTCAATCCGCGCGCATCGCGCACGGTGCCGTTCGTGTCGAAATGTATCGGCGTGTCGCTGGCGAAAGTGGCCGCGCGTTGCATGGTTGGCCAGACACTGCAACAACAGAATTTCACCAAGGAACGTATCCCGCCGTATTACTCGGTGAAGGAGGCAGTGTTCCCGTTCAACAAGTTCCCCGGTGTCGATCCGATTCTCGGCCCGGAAATGAAATCCACCGGCGAAGTCATGGGCATCGGTGACACCTTCGCCGAAGCCTACGCAAAAGCGCAGTGGGGCGCGGGTGAACAGCTGCCGCGCAGCGGTAAAGCTTTTATAAGCGTGCGCGAACAGGACAAACCACTGGTGTCGCAAGTCGCGCGCGATCTTGTCGCATTGGGCTTCACGTTATGCGCAACGCGTGGTACGCAGCGTATTCTTGCCGCCGACGGTATCGAATGTCGCACCGTCAACAAGGTCAATGAAGGGCGCCCACATATTGTCGATATGGTTAAGAATGGCGAGATCGATTTTATTCTGAATACCACCGAAGGCCGTCAGGCCATTGCCGACTCGTCGACGATTCGGCGGTCGGCACTGCAGCAAAAAGTGTTTTACACCACCACGCTGGCGGGCGGCGAGGCCGTGGTGCAAGCGCTGCGCCATGGTGAAGAGAAAGCGGTACGAACGATTCAGGAAATGCACAGGAGATTGAGCGTATGAGCGGACGGATTCCCATGACGGTTGCTGGTGAAATCGCGTTGCGCGAGGAGCTGCAGCGGCTGAAAAGTGTAGAGCGGCCGCGCATCATTCAATCGATCGCCGAAGCGCGTGCGCATGGTGATTTGAAAGAAAACGCCGAGTACCACGCCGCGCGCGAACAGCAGAGTTTTTGCGAAGGTCGCATCAACGAAATCGAAGGCAAGCTCTCCGAAGCGCAGATTATCGATATCACCAAAATCCCCAGAACCGGCCGGGTGATTTTTGGGACCACGGTGGATATCGTCAATTGCGATACCGACGAGTCGGTGACCTATCGCATCGTCGGCGAAGATGAGGCCGATGTGAAACAAAACCGGATTTCGGTGACGTCGCCGCT
>JBEVMI010000195.1:0-3354 GCA_040508685.1 Spongiibacteraceae bacterium | reverse complement strand
GACGCTGCGACCGGAAGGTACCGCAAGTTGTGTGCGGGCCTGCGAGCAGAATGGTCTGTTGTTCAATCAGACTCAGCGGCTCTGGTACACCGGGCCAATGTTTCGTCACGAACGCCCGCAAAAAGGTCGTCTGCGCCAGTTTCATCAGATCGGCGTCGAAGCCTTCGGCATGAACGGCCCGGATATCGACGCGGAAGTGATTCTGCTGACGGCACGGCTGTGGCGTGTGCTCGATATCAGTCAACACGTCACCCTGGAGTTGAACAGCATTGGTTCGGCGGCAGCGCGTGCAGATTACAAACGTGCGTTGGTGACTTATCTCGAACAATTCCGCGATCAACTCGATGAAGATAGTCAGCGCCGGCTCGGTACTAATCCGCTGCGTATCCTCGACAGCAAGGACGCGACTACACAGCAATTGCTGGCCGGTGCGCCGACGCTGGGTGATTACCTCGACGACGAATCCCGGCAGCATTTTCAGCGCCTGTGTACGGCGCTTGAAGCGGCTGGCGTAACGTACCGCGTCAATCAGCGGCTGGTGCGCGGTCTCGATTACTACGGCAAGACCGTCTTCGAATGGACTACCGATAAACTGGGCGCGCAGGGCACCGTCTGTGCAGGCGGTCGTTACGACGGTCTGGTCGAGCAGCTCGGGGGCAAGCCGACACCGGCGGTCGGTTTTGCGATGGGGGTGGAGCGCCTCTGTTTATTACTCGAAGCCTGTTCCGCCATTCCCGCGGATATTTTGCGGTTGCCGCAGGTCTATGTGATCGCCGCGGGCGAGCGCGCCGAAAATGTCGCACTGCTGCTGGCGGAATCACTGCGCGATCAGCTGCCGCGTTTGCGTCTGCAGACGAATTGCGGCGGTGGCAGTTTCAAGAGCCAGTTCAAGAAGGCGGATAAAAGCGGCGCCCAGCTGGCGCTGATTCTCGGCGACGACGAAGTCGCGCGCGGTGAAGTGAATGTCAAATGGTTGCGTGACGATTCGCGCGAACAGCAATCTCTGGCGCAGAGCGATCTCGCCGAATTTCTGCGCAAGCTACTCGCATAAGCACACAGCATTTCCCAAAGGAAAAAAGCATGGCGCCGCACGCGGGCCATCAATAACGAGGTGAACGGTGGACGTATACAGAACGGAAGAAGAACAGGTCGAGGCGCTGAAACGCTGGTTTCGCGACAACGGCCGCTCGCTGATCGCGGCCATATTGTTGGCGCTGGTTCTGGTGTTTGGCTATCGCTATTGGCAGGACAGCCGCTTGCATAAAAGCGAAGCGGCCGCAGCACAATATGAAAGTCTGAAAGCAGCCGTTCGCAGTTGGGATACCGATGCCAAGCCGGAATCGCTGATCACGGCCAAGACGTTGGCCGAAACACTGAAGAAAGATTTTTCCGCGTCGACGTATGCTCATTTCGCCGCCCTGGTGAAAGCGCGTCTGGCGGTGAAGGAAAACGATCTGGCCGGCGCCGAGGCGGAATTGCGCTGGGTACTCGACCACAAACCTGCTGCGGATCTGGCGGCACTGACGCAAGTGCGGCTGGCGCGCGTGCTGCATGCCAAGGGTGACGATGCCGGCGCGTTGGCCATCGTCGATGCGGCCAAGCCGAACAGTTACAGCTTCATGTATGAAAAAGTGCGCGGCGATATTTTGCTGGGCAAGGGCGATACCGCGGGTGCTCGCGCCGCTTACGAAAAAGCCAGGGAGCTGGAGAAGCAGCTGGACAAACCGGTCAACGACGCGCTGCTCGATATCAAGCTCGGCGATTTGCAGGGCGCAGCGGCAATGCCGGGCACCGCACAGCCGAATAGCCCGGCGGATTCAGTTCCCGTTGATAATGCCGCCGCCCCGGCCAGCAAATAAGGAATTCTGATCGATGTCCTCTTTTACACATTTGCCTACCCAATGGCGCCGTTACGGTGTTGCCATTGCGCTCGTCAGTTTGATGAGCGGTTGCAGCATGTTCAGCTCCGACGAAGACGACGAAACCAAACCCGCACCGCTGGTCGATATCAAGGAAGAGCAGAGTTTCGACAAGGTCTGGAGTCACGGCGTCGGCAATGGTCAGGGCGATCTGTATTACCGCATTCGCCCGGCGGTGGTCGGTGATCGTATTTATGTGGCCGCGAATAACGGCGATGTCGAAGCCTTTGATCGGCTCACCGGCAAGTCGTTGTGGGATGTCGACGTCGACGCCAAATTAACCGCCGGGGTGGGTGCCGGTGGTGGTCTCGTGGTGCTGGCGACCGATGATGGGTACGTGTTTGGCTTGAATGCCGACAGCGGTGAAGTGCTGTGGAAAACAGCGGTCGCCAGCGAAGTGCTGGCGGCGCCGCAAACCGATGGCACACTGGTCGCCGTGGTAACAGTCGATGGCCACCTGAAAGGCCTCGATGCAAAAACCGGTACCGAGCGCTGGCGTTATGCGGCCACGGCACCGGCGTTGTCGCTGCGCGCCAGCGGCGCGCCGATCATCGCCAACGGTGCCGTGATTGCCGGGTTTGCCAATGGCAAGGTGATTGCGGTCAGCGAAGAGAATGGCAAGCCGCTGTGGGAAGCGCGCGCGGGCGTGCCGAAGGGCAGTTCGGAGATCGAGCGTCTGATCGATGTCGGCGCCGATCTGCTGGTCAGCGAAAACGTGCTGTACGTGGTGACCTATCAGGGCGTGCTGTCGGCGTTCGACGTGCAGTCGGGACGCAAGATGTGGGAGCGCGAGGCGTCGATTTATGTCAGCCTCGGCGAAAGTTTCAGCAGTCTCTATCTCGCCGATCCGAAAGGCACGGTGACGGCATTCGGCAAGAACGAGCAGGGCGTGCGCTGGGAGCAGACTGCGTTGGCGCGCCGACAGCTCAGTGGCGCGGCGGCGTGGCTTGATTTCGTCGCGGTCGGCGATATCGAAGGATATGTGCATCTGCTGGCGCAATCCGACGGTCATTTCGTCGCACGCGAAAAAGTCGACGGCGATGGCGTGCGCGTGCAGCCGATTGCCTTCGACGACATGCTCTATGTGTTCGGCAACGGCGGCGAGATTGCGGCGTATAAACTCGAAGCCAAAAAGTGATGATTGATGAGCCCCGTGCGCGGGGCTTTCGCGTGTTCTGGTAAATATTTTCCGGTAATTTTTTTCGACCACACGTGCTTCGATAAGCCATCGAATTAGCCGGATAGTCGTTCCGGTCAACCTTGTTCAGTGCAGTTGTTGGTCAGGCAGTTGTTCTTCGCGCAGTTGTTCTTGTGCAATGGCTCTTTGCAGTAACAACCCGTTTTAATTTTGAGTAATCGCAACATGGTTCCCGTTATTGCACTGGTCGGCCGCCCCAACGTCGGCAAATCCACACTGTTCAACCGCCTCACGCGC
>JBEVMI010000150.1:0-5591 GCA_040508685.1 Spongiibacteraceae bacterium | reverse complement strand
TGGCGAACTGGCCGCGATGGTATTGATCGATGCGGTGACGCGCCTGGTGCCTGGTGCACTTGGTCATGAATTGTCGGCACAACAGGATTCGTTTGCCGAGGGGTTGCTGGATTGCCCCCACTACACGCGACCGGAGTTATACGAAGGTCAGCGCGTACCGGAAGTTCTGCTCAGCGGCAATCACGAGTTGATTCGGCGCTGGCGGTTGCAGCAGGCAGTAGGGCGGACGTGGTTGCGGCGCCCGGAATTGCTGAACGATTTGGTCCCGAACGAAGAGCGGGACCGTTTATTGGCAGAGTTCATCGCGCAACAGGGCGCTGATCCAGCCGACCAAGAACACGAACCGATTTAACTAGCTGCGAAGCTACTTTGCACATTCAGGAGTTGGCCATGTCAAACATCATCGCGGAACTGGAAGCCGAACAGGTCAAAAGCAACATTCCGGAATTTAATCCCGGTGATACCGTTGTCGTACAAGTGAAAGTGAAGGAAGGCGAGCGCGAGCGCGTGCAGGCTTTCGAAGGCGTCGTGATTGCCATTCGCAGCCGCGGCCTCAACTCCGCTTTCACCGTGCGCAAAATTTCTCACGGTGTCGGCGTCGAACGTACCTTCCAGACCCACAGTCCACTGGTCGATGCGATTCAGGTTGTGCGTCGCGGTGACGTGCGCAAAGCCAAGCTGTATCACCTGCGTGAACTCAGCGGCAAGGCAGCCCGTATCAAGGAAAAACTCAACTGAGTTTGACCTGCTACGAATACCGCAAAGGCAGCTTCGGCTGCCTTTTTGCTTTTCCGGATTTCTCTCCTTTCTGAATATGACCTTTTGCCGGATATGACCAGTGTCTGACGCTGATACCGCGCTGATCGACCGCTACCTCGACGCCCTCTGGCTGGAGAAAAATCTCAGCCAGAACAGTCTCGATGCCTATCGCCGCGATTTGCAGTTGTTGAGCCGGTCGCGCCAGGGTGGCGATTTATTGCAGGCCGATGCGGCGGATATCAAAACGGCAATCAGCACCCGTCGCAGCGCGCAGTCGGCGGCGCGATTTTTTTCGTGCGTGCGCGGTTTTTATGCGTGGCTGGTACGCGAAGGTCGTCTGATCAATGATCCAACGCTCGGCATCGACGCTCCGAAAACCGTGCGCGGGTTGCCCAAGGATCTGAGTGAATCGGCAGTCGACCTGCTGCTATCGGCGCCGCAGGTAGAAGACGCGCTTGAGCTGCGCGACAAGGCCATGCTTGAGCTGCTGTACGCGACCGGACTGCGTGTCACCGAGCTGGTCAGCCTGCGGCTGGAGCAGGTCAGCATCAACCAGGGCGTGGTGCGCGTGATTGGCAAGGGTGACAAGGAACGCATCGTGCCGATGGGTGAAGAGGCCATGTTCTGGCTGCGGCGCTACCAGACGGAAGGTCGTCCGCAACTGATGGGCGGGCGTCAGAGTGCGATGTTGTTCCCGAACCGGCGCGGCGAGCCGATGACCCGCCAGGCCTTTTGGTATCGTATAAAACATTACGCGTTGCGCGCCGGCTTGCCGAAACTGCCCTCGCCGCATACGCTGCGTCACGCTTTTGCCACGCACCTGTTGAATCATGGTGCCGATTTGCGGGTCGTACAGTTGTTGCTCGGTCACGCCGATCTCAGCACCACGCAAATTTACACGCACGTTGCGCAGGCGCGGATGAAAACACTGCACGAGCAACACCATCCGCGCGGATAACCTTCCGATTTACTGACGAGAACCTCCATGAAGTTTTTGCAAACCCTGATTGTGGTCGGCGCCGTGGCGCTGCTTTCCCCCTGGCTGAATGCTGCCGACGCACCGGAAACGGTGATCAAACGCGAGCTGGAAGGCAGCCGCCCGGATGTAAAAGTGCAGTCGGTAGCGCCCAGCGAAATTCCCGGCCTGTACGCGGTGCAATTCATCAACGGACCGCAGGTTTACGCGACTCCCGACGGCAAGTTTTTTGTGCTCGGCGATCTGTTTCAGGTGCAGGCCAATGGTTTCGTCAATCTCGCGGAGACCAGGCGCGATGGCGAGCGGGCAAAGCTGCTGGCGACGGTAAAACCGGAAGACATGGTCATCTTCAAAGCCAAGGGTAAAACCAAGAGCGTGGTCAGCGTATTCACCGACATCGATTGCGGTTATTGCCGCAAGCTCCACAAGGAGGTTCCGGCGTTGAATGCGATGGGTATCGAGGTGCGTTACCTGGCGTATCCGCGCGCTGGTATCGGCTCAGACAGCTACCAGAAGCTGGTGACTGTGTGGTGCGCCAAAGATCGCCAGGGAACGCTGACCCGTTACAAGAATGGCGAAAATGTGCCGGTCAGCTCGTGCAAGAACAACCCGGTGTCGATGGAATACGAACTGGGTGACAAGATGGGCGTCAACGGCACGCCTGCCCTGATCAAGCCGGACGGAGAGCTGATTCCCGGCTACATGCCGGCTGCCGAGCTGGCGCAGGCTTTGGGCCTTAAATAATGGCAGCGTCGCTCAAGTTGCGACCGGCGCTTGCGACGCGTAAACGACGATTCTCCAATTAGTCTCGGTTTCCAACCGGCAGAGGCTGCAATACAATCGCGGCCTCGAAAAAACCCTTTTTCAAATCGTTTCTGCAGGCATGGGAGAACACCGTGAAACCGGTGAGAGTAGGTATTTGTGGTCTGGGTACGGTCGGCAGCGGCACCTTCAATGTGCTGTCGCGCAACCGCGATGTCATCGCCGGTCACGCCGGCAGCGAAATCATCATCGAGCAGATCGGCGCCCGCCGCGATAATCCCAACTGCCCGGTCGGCTCGATACCGGTCACGCGCGATATTTTTGCCATCGCCGAAAACCCTAATGTCGATATCGTCGTCGAACTGATTGGCGGCACTACCACCGCGCGCGAACTGGTGTTGCGTGCGATCAACAACGGCAAACACGTTGTCACCGCCAACAAGGCGTTGATCGCACTGTACGGCAACGAAATTTTTGCGGCTGCTCAACAGCGCGGCGTCAGTGTGGCGTTTGAAGCCGCGGTCGCCGGCGGCATCCCGGTAATCAAGGCGATTCGTGAAGGTCTTGCCGCGAACCGTATTGAGTGGCTGGCCGGCATCATCAATGGCACCAGTAATTTCATTCTCACCGAAATGCGTGAAAAAGGCCGCGCCTTTGCCGACGTGTTGAAAGAAGCGCAGGCACTCGGTTATGCCGAAGCCGATCCGACCTTCGATGTTGAAGGCATCGATGCCGCCCACAAGCTGATGATCCTCGCGGCGATCGCGTTTGGCATCCCGCTACAGTTCAGCGCGATCTACACCGAAGGTATTACCAAGATCACGCCGATGGATGTCGAGTTCGCCGAGCAGCTCGGCTATCGCATCAAACTGCTGGGTATCGCGCGCCGAGTCGACAAAGGTATTGAATTGCGCGTGCACCCGACGCTGATTCCGGAAAAACGTTTGATCGCCAACGTCAACGGCGTGATGAACGCAGTGCTCGTCAAAGGCGATGCGGTGGGGCCGACGTTGTATTACGGCGCGGGTGCCGGCGCGGAGCCGACAGCGTCGGCCGTGGTGGCGGATATCATCGATGTCGCGCGCACGCTGAATGCCGATCCGAGCCATCGTGTGCCCTATCTCGCGTTTCAGTCCGATGCGATGAATGACACGCCGGTACTGACGATCGACGAAGTTGTGTCGTCGTATTACCTGCGTATTTCCGCGCTGGATAAACCGGGCGTGTTGTCGAAGGTTGCGCAGATTTTCTCCGACGCCGGCATCAGCATCGAAGCCTTGATTCAGAAAGAACCCGCGCCCGGCCAGGATCATGTGCCGTTGATTCTGCTGACCAATCGCACCGACGAGCGGCGTATCGTCGCGGCGGTCGGTCAATTGGAAGCGCTTGATACCATCGAAGGCGAAGTCATCCGTATCCGCATGGAATCGCTCGCCGGTTAATTCGTAGGGCGCAATAACATTGCGCCGTGACTTTTTTATCCAACATTGGCGCAATGCGCGTTGCTTATTGCGCCCTACGCGAAGCATTAAGTTATGAAATACATCAGCACCCGCGGCCAGTCTCCGGCGCTCAATTTTGAAGACGTATTGCTGACGGGGCTCGCACCCGATGGCGGTCTTTACGTTCCGGAAACGCTGCCGAAATATTCGCGCAAAGAAATCGCGAGCTGGGCCGGTCTCAGTTACACCGATCTTGCCTTTAAAATCGTGCAGCCGTTTGTCGCCGATACGATTCCGTCCGCGGATCTGAAAGCGATCATCGACGCTACCTATGTCGATTTTCGCCATCCCGCGATTGCGCCGCTGGTACAGCTCGATCACAACGAATGGGTGATGGAGCTGCATCAAGGCCCGACGCTGGCGTTCAAGGATTTCGCGCTGCAAATGTTGGGTCGTTTGCTCGATTACGTACTGGAGCGCAACCAGCGCAAAGTCGTGATCATGGGCGCGACGTCGGGCGATACCGGCTCGGCGGCGATCCAGGGCTGCAAGCGCTGCAAGAACATCGATATTTTTATTCTGCATCCGCACAACCGCGTGTCGGAAGTGCAGCGTCGCCAGATGACGACGGTTCTCGGCGAAAAAATTCACAACATCGCGATCGAAGGCAATTTCGACGATTGCCAGGCGATGGTGAAAGCGAGTTTTGGTGCGCAGGGTTTTCTGCCGAAGGATCGCCAGCTGGTTGCGGTGAATTCGATCAACTGGGCGCGCATCATGGCCCAGATCGTATACTACTTTCATGCATCGCTGGCATTGGGCGGCCCGCATCGCACCGTATCGTTCTCGGTGCCGACCGGTAACTTCGGCGATATCTACGCCGGTTACCTCGCGCAACAAATGGGCCTGCCGATCGAGCAGCTGATCATTGCGACCAACGCCAACGATATTCTGCATCGCCTGATCAGCAGCAATCTCTATAGCAAACACCCGCTGCAACACACGCTGTCGCCGAGCATGGATATCGTGATTTCCAGCAACTTCGAACGGCTGTTGTTCGATTGCTACGGCCGCGACGGCAATGCCATTACCGAGTTGATGAACAATTTCAACAAGGGTGATGTGGCGCTGAGCGAATCCGCGTTTGCGAAAGCGCGCGAATTGTTCGACAGCTACGCGGTGGATGATGCGGCAACGGTCGCCACGATTAGTGACGTGTGGGACAAAGCCGAATACCTGCTCGATCCGCATTCGGCAATCGGTGTGAAAGCTGCGCGTGAATGTCGGCGCAATACCGCCACGCCAATGATCACGCTCGCGACTGCACATCCTGCGAAATTCCCGGATGCGGTCAAACAAGCCGGTTATTCGAACGATGTGCCATTGCCGCACCACATGGCCGACTTGTTCGAGCGCGAAGAACGGTTGACAGTGCTGCCGCACGATCTCGCAAAAGTTCAGCAATTCATTGCGGAAAATATCAAGGCATAAAATATTTTTCCTGAAGATGGCAAAAAACTCGGCAGCGGCGGTCCGGGAATCAGTTTCAGAATCGTAGGCGACACGATGTCGACTACGAAGCTTAGAGCCTGCCCCATGAGCGGAGCGAATGCTTTGGGCACATGGATGTCTTGCAGCGGTTCTGAAACTGA
>JBEVMI010000149.1:0-3470 GCA_040508685.1 Spongiibacteraceae bacterium | reverse complement strand
CCGAAGCAGATGCGGATGTCCCCGCGGCGACCTGGGTGCGCGGCAAAACACTCGGGGGATCGAGTTCGGTCAACGGCATGATGTACAACCGCGGCCAGCCCGAAGATTACGATGCGCTCGAAAGCCAGTACGGTTGCACCGGCTGGAACTGGCAACACATTCTGCCGCATATGCGCGCGATGGAGGATCACGCGTTAGGCGCCAACGAATGGCGTGGCACAGGTGGTCCGCTCAAGGTCACGATGCCATCGGCGGGGGATGCACTATATGAAGCGATGATCAGTGCCGGCGAAAATTTGGGGCTCAAACGCGTTGACGATGTCAATGGCCCCAACGGTAAGGGCGTGATCGGCTACTTCCCGCGGACGATTTCCGAAGGCAAACGCTGGAGTTCGGCACAGGCATTTTTGCGCCCGGCCGCCAACCGGCCTAACCTGAAAATTATTACCGACACCCTCGTCGAGAAAATTCTATTCGCGAATCGTCGCGCCATTGGTGTTCGCTGCAGTGGAAAACATGCCGGCGAATATCGAACGAAGCGCGAAGTGATTCTGACCGCCGGAGGCATCGCTTCACCGCACTTGTTGCAGGTTTCCGGCATCGGTGACCCCGCCCATTTGCAACGAATCGGGGTGCCACTGATTCAGGCCCACCCAAACGTCGGTCGCAACCTGATTGAACATCGCGTGTTATCGATGCAATTTCGCATCAATACCCAACTCAGTCATAACCGCCAATATCAGGGCTGGCGACTAGTGGCCAATATGCTGCGTTATCTCGGCAATCGCAGCGGTTATATGGCGGACGGGGCCTACGAGGCCGGCGCATTTTTCCGCACCGATGACGCGTTGGCGCGCCCCGATGCGCAATTGCTGATGGCACCGTACACGGTCGATCCCGAAAAAATGCCCATCGGCCTGGAAAAAAATCCGGGTATCGCCGTGCTGGGTTTTATTCTGCGACCGGAAAGCCAGGGCTGGTTGCAGGCACGTTCGGCGTCGATCACCGATACGCCCGAGATACATCCAAATTATCTCACTGCGGAACACGACCGCACGGCGGCGATCGGCATCGTGCGTTTCATCCGCCGCTATGTACAACAATCCCCGCTGCGCGAACTTCTGGTCAACGAAACGTTGCCCGGCGATCACTATCAATCGGATGCGGAAATCCTCGATGCCTGGCGACAACTCGGCGGTTGTGGTTTTCACTTGGTCGGCACCTGCCGCATGGGCAGCGATGAAGACGCCGTGGTAGACAGCGACGACTTGCGCGTACGCGGCGTCTGCGGTCTGCGTGTCATGGACTGTTCGGTGCTGCCCTTCATGGTCGCCGGCAACACCAATGCACCAATGATGGCGATGGCTAGCCGCGCCGCGGAACTGATTCTGAGCAATAGGCATATCCGAATCTAAAAATTCCATTCGGGCGTTTCGATGCCGTGAAAGAACCCTGTAATCACACTGAAACGTCCTAGTATACTAGGACAACCCTAATACCTAACGGCCGCGTAGACCCAAGCGCCCTTCATACGATAATGATATCGGAGCTATCTCATGTCAGACCGCTACGCACAATTCAAACACCTGCTGCTCGATCGCCCGGCTCCGGGTGTCATCCGCATCACGATCAACAACCCGACGCAAATGAACGCATTGAATCCCGCCACCCACGACGAAATCGTCGCCATCTGGGCAGTGATCGACAACGATCCAGAAATTCGCTGTTCGATTATCACCGGTGCCGGCAAAGCGTTCTGCGCAGGCGGTGCAGTCGACGAAATGCCGACGACGACACAACTCGATGTCAGCACACAGGTGATGAAGGATTTTCGCAGTGGCTCATCGCTGGTGAAGTCGCTGATCGACGCACGCAAGCCGATCGTTTCAGCCATCAATGGCGCCGCTGTTGGTGCTGGTCTAGCACTGGCGTTGCTGTGCGATGTGCCGATCGCGTCCAAGACTGCAAAGATTTTTGACGGTCATACCCGCATAGGTGTTGCCGCCGGCGATCATGCTGCGCTGATCTGGCCGCTGCTGTGCGGCATGGCAAAATCAAAATTTTATCTATTCACTAACGAGGTCATGACCGGCGAAGAAGCCGAACGCAACAACCTGGTAGCCCTCGCGGTGGATCCGGATAAACTCGCCGACAGAGCAGTAGAAGTCGCGGCGAAAATTGCTTCGCTCGCACCCACCGCAATTCGCATTACCAAGTACACACTGAATCACTGGCTACGCCAGGCGATGCCGATTTTTGATCTGTCGCTGGCTCTGGAGCTGACCAGTTTCCACGGTGCTGAAGCGAAGGAAGCCATGGCCGCCATGATGGAAAAACGGGCGGCATCATTTCCGGAGGATTCGTCTTTCTGATTTTTGTGCATCTTCACATCCAAATAATAATTTTCTGACCGGAGTTCACGCATGAATCCCATCGCCGACGAGTTCGCCATTCGCAATCTGGCTGCAACCTATACCGATGCGATCAATCGCCGCTCTGCCGAAGAGGCCGCAGCAGTCTATGCAGCGGATGGCGTCGCCAGTCTCGATGGCGGGCGTGAAGTACCCGGGAATAAAATGCTGAAGAACTTTCAGAATGTGCTGAAAAATTTGCCCTTTGTGTTTCAGATGACACATTCCGGTATCGTCGAAGTCGACGGTGATACCGCAAAAGCGCGCTGGTGGCTCAGCGAAGTAAAGCGCTGATCGCTGCGCAGACACTCGCGAAAAAATCGCCACAAGTCCTTGGCGCGATGAAACGACTGATGCGACGCACTGACACGCTATCCGATCAGCTCGCCGAAGAGATGGCATTAATTATCGAACTTAAACAAAGCCCGCAGGTACAAGCAGCCGCACAGGCCTTTTTAAATCGCCGCAAATAATCCGCCCGATCACCATTATTTTTAATATCAACTTGCCGGCATCATAAAAAATGCAGGCCGAAGCCTGCATTTCACTGATAGACACTTTGCTTATTTGCCCCGAAATATCGGCTCGCGCTTTTCAAACATGGCCCGAATGGCTTCTTTGCTGTCCTCGGTATTTCCTGCAAGATTCTGGTTCAGCGCTTCAACTTCGAACGCACGCTCCAGCGGATAATCCTCTGCCACATTCAGATTCTTTTTCATATAACCCAGCGTCAACGGCGGTGCGCTGGCAAGTTTACGCGCCATCTCCTGCGCCACTGCATCGGCCGTCTCAACGCTGGCCACCAGCCGCGTTGCAAGACCGAGGCGATTAATCTCCTGTGCATCGATGCGTTCGTTCAGCATGAACAATTCGCGCGCCTTGGCGGTGCCGACCAGGCGGGTCAGAGAATAGGAGCCGCCAAAATCTCCCGAATAACCGACTTTCAGAAAACTGGTCAGCAAGCGTGTGTCTTCCGCAACGATACGGAAATCGCAAGCGCCCGCCAGACCAATACCGGCACCCACGACGTTGCCGTGCAATACGGCTATCGTCGGCTTT
>JBEVMI010000144.1:0-13362 GCA_040508685.1 Spongiibacteraceae bacterium | reverse complement strand
CACGGTCTGCATCTGCGCTTCAAGATCGGCGTTGAGTCCGAGGCTGTCTTCCATCACGACTTTTTTCAGGTACTCGAGACCGCCTTCCATATTTTCCAACCACACTGACGTGCGTTGCAGCCGGTCGCCGGTGCGCACGTAAAACATCAGCACGCGGTCGATGTATTTGATCAGCGTTTCGTCATCCAGATCGGTTGCGAACAGATCGGCGTGGCGCGGACGCATGCCGCCGTTGCCGCACACATACAGGTTCCAGCCTTTATCGGTCGCGATCACGCCGATGTCCTTGCTCTGCGCTTCCGCACATTCGCGCGTGCAACCGGATACAGCGAATTTCAATTTGTGCGGTGAACGCAGGCCTTTGTAACGGTCTTCGATACGGATCGCCATGCTGACCGAATCCTGCTGCCCATAACGGCACCAGGTGGAGCCGACGCAGGATTTCACGGTGCGCACCGATTTGCCGTAGGCGTGGCCGGTTTCAAAACCGGCGTCGATCAATTCTTTCCAGATCGGCGGCAATTCGTCGACGCGCGCGCCGAACAGATCGATACGCTGACCGCCAGTGATTTTGGTGTAGAGATTGTATTTTTTTGCAACCACGCCGAGCGCGATCAATTTATCCGGCGTGATTTCGCCACCGGCAATTCGCGGCACGATCGAATACGTACCATCTTTCTGCATGTTCGCGAGATAGACGTCGTTGGTGTCCTGCAAACCGACGTGCGCTTTTTCCAGAATGTATTCGTTATCGATCGACGCCAGGATCGACGCCACGGTCGGCTTGCAGATTTCGCAGCCGCGACCGCTGCCGTGTGTTTCGAGCAGCTCGGCAAAAGTTTTGTAGCCGTTGACTTTAACGATGTGGAACAACTCCTGGCGCGAATGCGCGAAGTGTTCGCAGAGATAATTGTTGACGGCAACGCCGCGTTTTTTCAGCTCGCAATCGACCACGTTTTTCAGCAGTGCCGAACAACCGCCGCAACCGGTGCTGGCTTTGGTGACCGCTTTGATATCGGCGAGCGCAGTGACGCCCTCTTCGATCTTGCAGCAGATCGCGCCCTTGCTGACGTTGTGGCACGAACAAATGGTCGCGGTCTCCGGCAATGCATCGGGGCCGAGCATCGGCACATCGCCGCCATTCGGCGCGATCAGCGCCAGCGGCTGTTGCGGCAGATCGATTTTGTTGAGCATGTATTGCAGCAGCGTGTCGTACGAACTGTTATCGCCGATCAACACTGCACCCAACAGGGTTTTACCGTCGCTGGCGACGACCAGCTTTTTGTAAATGCCCGCGCCCTCGTCGATAACGCGATAACTTAAAGAGCCTTCTGTGCGCGCATGGCTGTCGCCGATCGAACCGACGTCGACGCCGAGCAGTTTCAGTTTCGTGCTCATGTCGGCACCCTGGAACAGCAGTTCGCCACCCGTGATCTGGCTCGCCGCCACTTTCGCCATTTGATAGCCGGGCGCAACCAGCCCGAAAATGCGGCCGCCCCACAGAGCGCACTCGCCGATCGAATAAATATTTTCGTCGCTGGTGCGGCAGTAGTAGTCGACGATGATGCCGCCGCGCTCACCCACTTTCAGCTCCGACTCGCGCGCGAGTTTGTCGTCGGGACGCACGCCGGCGGAAAACACGATCATGTCGGTTTCGAGAATCTGGCCGTCGGCGAAATGCATCGCCAGCGCACTGGTTTCACCTTCGATAATTTTCTGCGTGTTTTTGCCGCAGTGGATAGTCAGGCCGAGGGCTTCGACTTTCTTGCGCAGAATGGCGCCGCCTTCGGGATCGACCTGCACGCCCATCAGCTGCGGTGCGAATTCGACGACATGCGTTTCGAGGCCGAGATTGCGCAACGCATTGGCCGCTTCGAGGCCGAGCAAACCGCCGCCGACGACCACGCCTTTTTTGGCGTGTTGCGCCGCAGCGCGGATCGACCCCAGATCATCGATGGTGCGATAGACAAAACACAGCGGATTATCCGCACCCGGCACCGGCGGTACGAACGGAAACGAACCGGTGGCGAGTACGAGTTTGTCGTACGCAAATTTCTGGCCGCCCGCCGTGGTGACGATTTTGGCGTCGCGATCGATCTTCACGACCGCATCGCCGAAATGCGCATCGACTTTATTGTCGATGTAAAACTCGCGTGTGGTCAGCGCGAGATCGCTCGGCTCGGCGCCGGCAAATACTTCGGACAAATGCACGCGGTCGTACGCGGGGCGCGGTTCGGCGCCGATCACGGTAATCGCGGCACCGCTGTTTGTTTCGAGCATCTGCTCGACGAAATGGTGACCGACCATGCCGTTGCCGACGACAACAACGCGCGGAGATCTGGTTTGAGTGGAAGAAGTCATGACGGTAGTCCTCATGCTGTGGCCAGCAGTTCGGTGGGATGCTCGCCTGCCAACAACAGTCGGCAGTAGTTCGCTCCCACGTCGCTCTGACGCTGAATCAAATTGAAGAAGAGTTGGCTGTCGGCGACGTCGCCGAAAAGCAGAGCGCCCGCCACGGTCGTGATCGACCTCGTCGACTGGCAGGAAGGGCGGTTGCGCAGCACGAGTTTTTTGTAGATACCGTGACCGCGATCCTGATAGGTCAGGACCCGTGTATCGGCTGTGTGGTCCAGATCGCCCATTACGTGGACGTCGATGCCGCTGACTTTCAGCATCGTTACGTAAGGCTGCTGCTGGAATTCTTTGACTTCGCCGCAGAGATTGGCGGCGAGCACGTCGACCTGTTGCCAGATCGGCGCGACCAGGCCAACCGTTTCGCCGTCGAGTTCGTTGCATTCGCCGATCGCATACATCGCGTCGTCGCTGGTGCGCATGCAGGCGTCGACAACGATGCCGTGATTGACGGCGAGACCGGCTTGTTGCGCCAGCTCGGTGACCGGCTGGATGCCGGTGGCAACCACAACGAGTTGCGCGGCAATCTGTTCGCCGTTGGCGAGCTCGACGGCGCTGGGCGCACGCTCACCATTGACGACAGAACCAATAATTTTTGCCGGCGCGATGCCGGTGCGAATCGTCACGCCGCGTTTTTCAATCGCGCGTTGTAAGTAGCTGGCGGCCAACCCATCGAGCTGGCGATTCATCAATTGCGACGAGCGGTGCACTAAGGTCACGCGCATGCCGCGCGCGGCGAGGGCAACGGCCGCTTCGAGCCCGAGCAATCCGCCGCCGAGCACGACGGCATCCCCGCCCTGAGAGCTGGCATGTTGCAGCGCGGTGACGTCATCGAAATCGCGAAATGCCATCACCCCCGGCAGATCGATACCCGGCAATGGCGGCAGTGCAGCGCGCGAACCTGTCGCAAACACCAGCTCGCGATATTGCAGGTCCACACCATCGGCACAACGCACGATTTTTTGCGCGCGATCCACGGCAACCACCGCGGCGCCGAGCCGCAACTCAACCGCGTGCTGCTCGTACCATTCGGCGGGACGCGTGATCAGTTGCTGCCAGTCGGCTTCACCGGCGAGCAGCGGCGACAGCATGATGCGGTTGTACGGCAGCGAACGTTCCGCGCCTAACAGGACGATCGAGCGGCGGTCGCCGCGACGACGCAATGTTTCCACCAGTCGCGCTGCCGCCATGCCGCTGCCGACGACGACGAGATCGCGGCGGACGCGGGTGGCTGGGGAAGCAGCTGGGTTCACGGTGTGTTGAAACCTCGTCGGGTTGGCGTCTAGTCAAAAGTCGGGCAACAAAAAAGGCGCTCATCGCATATGCCGCCACTGAAGTGGTTGGGGCACAGCCATGAGCGCCTTTGCTCGAATATCGCGGGTGATTACACCCTTTTTCCAGATCGGCGATCCGACCTGAACAGCTTGTTTCCAGCGTCCGCCATTGGGCGCGGGTTACAACGTCTGTCTGGGGCTATTCAACTCCTATGCCATTTTTATAATTCCACGGTATGACAAGCAGTTGGGGTTTATCGTGGGGTTTCAGGCGGTGCGCTTGCGAACTTCTGCGCACCGCTGCAGTGCGGGCCGCACCATTTTGCCTCGACATCGAGCCCGGCACTTTTCCCCAGCGAGTTTCTCGTACTGGCAGCCATGGGCGGGAGATCAACCCTCGCGCGCTCAATCGTTTTCGATCACGGTTTCGGTTTCAAAGCCGGTGCCGTCGACAAACAGATCCGGCCCCAGCGTCACCGCACCGCGCGTCCCGGGCGCTTGCCACGGCGTGGCATGCAAACCCTCCGGCTTGTCATCCAGCATCGGTAGGCTGCCGCGATCGGCCAGAATCTGGCGGTACAGGTCGCTGCGGTAGACCCGCGCCGCCAGCGCATCGGTTTCGGTATCGAGTGGCAGCTGCCGCCAGCGTTTCATCTGCTGCAGAAACCAGCGCGCCTGCGACCGCCACGGAAAATTGGCCTGGTAGCGGTGAAACACATGAAATTGCGCCGGATCGCGCACCGACTGATCGAGCCCCACCCGCAGCTGACCGGTCAACGGCTGCGCCAGCCATTCGACCGGCACCGGTACATAGTGGCCGCGATCGAGCAATTGCAGCGCGTCGGCGACATGCTCATCCGCCCAGCGCGCCGCATCGTCGAGCGCACGCAGCAGCGCAGCGTGGGTTTGCGGGTTTTCCTCCGCCCACTGTTCGGTGACGCCGAGCACTTTCTCCGGCGCGTTCTGCCACACCTCGTAGCCGGTCACCAGGCAACGCCCCTGCCCCATCGCCACCGCGCAGCTGTTCCAGGGTTCGCCAACGCAGAAACCGTCGATGTGTTCGAGGCGCAGATTGTCGACCATCTGCTGCGGCGGTAATGCCACCAGCTTCAAATCGCGCGCGGGATCGATACCGCCCGCCGCGAGCCAGTGGCGCAACAGATAGTTGTGGTTGGAGAACGGGAACACGGTCGCCAGCACCAGCGGTTCGAGCTGTTGCGCACGGCGCTCGCGAATCACCGCCGCCAGTGCCTGCGCGGCGTCCAATGCCGTGCTGCCCGCCGCCTTGGCGTGCAAGGCGGCGAACAGGCGATTGGATACGGTGATGGCGTTGCCATTCAGCCCGAGCGAAAACGCGGTCAGCATCGGCTTTTTGAGGCCGCCGATACCCAGGCTGGCGGCAAGCAGCATCGGCGCCAGCGCCTGCGCGCCATCGAGCTGGCCGATGATCAGTTTGTCGCGGATATTGGCCCACGACGGTTCGCAACAGAGTTCGACTTCGAGCCCCTGCTCGGCGAAAAAGCCGCGCTCCTGCGCCACCACCAACGGCAGACAGTCCGTCAGCGGAATGTAGCCGAGGCGCAGGGATTTCTTTTCCAATGACGAGTGCTCCAGAGCCATGAGCTCCCCCGATGACTAACCGCCGAGCAGTTCCAGCACGGCAATAATATTGTTGGCGACTTCGCCCAGGCGCTGGCCGCGATCCATCGCCATCTTGCGCATGGCCTGGTAAGCCTGCTGCTCATCCATATCGCGATGTTTCATCAGCAGCCCTTTGGCGCGGTCGATCTGTTTGCGATCGGCGAGCTGGGTGCGGGTCTCCTGCAGCTCTTGCCGCAGCGCCTGAAATTCCCGAAAGCGGGCAATGGCGACATCGACAATCGGTTTCACCCGCGCCGGGTTGAGGCCATCGACCACATAAGCACTGACCCCGGCCCGCACGGCGCGCTCAATGGTGCTGGCGTCGCCCTCTTCCGCGAACATCACCACCGGCCGCGGATTGTCGCGGTGCAATATCGCCATATTTTCGAGCGTGTCGCGATCCGGCGACTCGATGTCGATGATGATGATGTCCGGCTGCAGCTTCGCCACCTGCTCGGCCAACCCGGCAGCGGTGCTGAGGCGCGCAATCACGGTGAACTGGTGATCGCGCAACGCCTGCTCCAGCAGTGCGGCGCGCGCAGGCTGATCGTCGACCAGCATGACCTTCAGCGAGGGGGGGGAATGGGGCGCCATTGTGATCCGGGTAGTGGGGCGAAAGTAAGGTCAACTCCGGCCCGGGCGGGACGGCAAAATCAACAGCGTCAAATGCGTTGAAAACCGCCGATGCAAGTGAAATGCCACTACGCCTATCAGGTCATTACTGCGGGATTGGTGCCATAGTCAAAAAGATGAGGGTCAGATTGGTGCGCTATTACACCACCCTGCACCTTTTTGTTGCGGTCCTGCGTTTTTGACGCAGGAAAGAAAAATCCTCCCCGGAACCGCGGGGAGGACATCCCGCGCCAGGGGCGGCTGACTCCCGACCACAAACCTCCGGGAGACTTCTCGGGCGAGAAGAGGGTTTCGGGGTGCTGATATACCAGGCTCAGCGACACTGACCATCCATGCATGTCAGCTGCTTGCCGTTCGCCGTGAAGAACTTGCCGGCGTAGTACTTGTTGTTGCGGAACTCGCCTTCAAAACGGTCGCCGCTGGGCCAGGTCAGTTTGCCCATGCCGTGGCGACGGTCGTAGAACCAGTCGCCAGCGTATGCACTGCCGTGGTCCCACTGATAGGTGCCGATGCCATGGCGTTTGCCGTCGCGCCATTCGCCGGCATAGGTCGAGCCTTTGGCCGATGTCCAGGTGCCGCGCCCATCAATCTTGCCGTGCGCAAACGCCCCCTGATAACGGTCGCCATTACTGAAGGTGACCGCACCATTTCCCGCCGGCACACCGGCCCGACACTGGCCGACATAGTTGCCATTCAGCGTAGTCGCCCCGATGAGCGTACTAAAACCCACTTTGCAGAAATCCTCTGCCGGCGCTTCCGCGCGAGCCAATACGGTCGGCTCCGCAGCCTGCGCGCTAACGGCCAGACAAGCGGCCAGCGCGAGAACCCGGACTACGGTGTTTTTTGTTGCTTTCGAAAAAGACATTGCAGATGAAAGGTACATTTTTCCATTCCTCGATCCGTCACGAGCATTGCGCAGAACAGCAAAGGAAAAACGGAAAACCAACCGCATGACGTTTTTTCTTCTTGGGCTGCCCGTCGGCCACGCTGAGAATCTAGTCAACACTGTGAAGCCCATCAAGCAAGGGATAGGGGCTGGTTCGCAGGCCTTGCGTCGAGATTTCTAACACCGGAGCAAACGCTCTAACGGTGCCATTCAGTGGCGTCCATTTTCGTCGCCCGCGGCGTCAAGGCAGCTCGAAACAGAAATTAAAGGGCCAACATCGACCCTATGAGGCGCCAGACAACTGCCACTCACCTCGCCGAAAAACGCTGGCACCGCAGCGGCGCCAGTAACACGACACCGAAGACCGCCACACTCCCCCAAATGTGCGGCGCGCCGTATTTCACGGCGCAACTTTGTGGCCGGCACAGCGTCTTCTGCAGACCAAAAACTCCTGGATTTATTCTTAAATACAAACAGTTATATTCGGCAGAGTACGCTCGACCCAGCGCAGTCAACACTCCGGCGACCCCGGCTTTATGATCCTTCAACCACGAATAACGGAATACCCGAAAAAAAAAATCTAACTCGCTACAGCCTCCACAATGAAAAGCGGTGCCGCATTTGGCTCCCGCGCGGGCGGTGGCATAATGCCTGACCCGGCCCGCTGATCGACCAACCCAACGCGGTCGCCTTACTTCGAGAATTTTATGCAACGACTGCCCCAGGTACTGCAGAACCAACTGCTGCAACCCGCCCTGATCACCGTGCTGACCGCGATCACCGACGGCTGCCGCGATATCGCGCGTCAAATTGGCCGGGGCGCGCTCGGCGGCGTGCTTGGCGCTGCCGGGGCGGAAAACGTGCAGGGGGAGGAACAGAAAAAACTCGACGTCATCGCCAACGATATTTTGAAATCGCTGCTACAGGCGGAACCTTCCGTGCGGGCACTGGCTTCGGAAGAGGAGGACCAGATCGTACCGGCCAATGCCGACGGGCGTTTTTTGGTCGCGTTCGATCCGCTCGACGGCTCCTCCAATATCGATATCAACAGCATGGTCGGCACCATTTTCTCGATCTACGACGTGCCGGGCGCGACCCCGGTAGTGGAAGCGGATTTTCTGCGCCCCGGGCGGCAGCAGGTGGCAGCGGGTTACGTGTTGTACGGCCCCTCGGTGATGCTGGTGTTAACCGCAGGACAGGGTGTACAGATGTACACGCTGGATCAGCTGGCAGGCGAATTTATCCTGACGGTCGATCGCGCCGCCGTATCGGCAGACACCAAGGAGTTTGCGATCAACATGTCCAATCAGCGTTTCTGGTCAGAGCCGATGCGCGCGTACATTGCGGACTTGCTGGTTGGCGCCGATGGCGTGCGCGGCAAAAACTTCAATATGCGCTGGGTCGCGGCGATGGTGGCCGATGTGCATCGCATCCTGTGTCGCGGCGGTCTGTTTGCGTATCCGTGGGACCGGCGCGAAGCCGACAAGCCGGGCAAACTGCGACTGATGTACGAAGCCAACCCGATGGCATTACTGATTGAAAAAGCTGGCGGTGAAGCATGGACCGATCAGGAAAAAATTCTGGATGTACAACCGCAGAAAATTCACCAGCGCGTGCCGGTTATCCTCGGCTCGGCCAACGAAGTGGAAACCTGCATTAATTACCACCGCCAACCGGACTAACCGCCCGGCAAAGAGGCGGAAACGGAGTCAGCGTACGAATGGTGCAGCCAGCGCGCGGCGGGGCTGCTGCGGCACGGCCGCCACATTGATCAGCGGCAACAGACGCCGGCGGACGCGAGCGGTATCGCGCAACTGCGGTACCACGCCTTCGTTCAGCGGATCCAGATGAGCCAATCGGCGAAACTCACCGAACGGCATGCGCACCAGCTCGGAATGGCTGCCCGCCTTGAACACGATATCGGCAAACTCATCGAATACTGGCGCCAGAAAACCGCGCAGCCCATAGATATGGGCGATGGGGGGAATTGCGCCCAGCTCACAGCGCGGAAACTGCGTGCGGAACTGCCGCTCAACAGCCAGTTCGACTTGATTGGCACACAGATAATTGCGCATGACTTCCAGACTGACGCGGTAATGCACCGGCAACACCGTCATCGTCAGCTCCTCATCAACACGCAGCATGACCACCTTGGCGAAGTTGCGTGCGAGCATCCGCGGCAATTGCCTGGCAGACGCCGCCGTCGTTTCAGCGGGCGCTTGGTGAAGCAGCTGAAAATGCGCATTGCAGCGCTGCAGATAATCGATGAGCAGCAGACTGGGCATGACACCTCCTCAGCGCGAATCAGCATTCAGAAATCGGACATCGGATGGAAACGAACAAAGCGACCGGATTATCGACAGCCCTGTCATTGCATTCGTTCAGCGGCTGCAACAACAATCGCTACCAATACAACTCTGGCGCGATTAATTATGGTTTCCAGAACCATATCTGAACCGACTGAGGGAAGCCCGCGTCGACTCAAGACTGTTTCGCTATATATTATTTTTTCAATGCGTTATTGCGCCATATTCAAGCTGTTAGCGATATGACCACAGCGCTGGTGGGCCCCACGCTCATATAGTGGTTATAACTAGCATTCGCCTACCAAAACCTACGCGTGATTATTGTCGCGATTGCCCTGCGCCACTCCGCCCATGACAATCATCTGCAGTGCCTCACCCATTTTCATATCCAGCGGCCGCAAGCGGTCACGCGGCAACACCAGCGAATAACCACCGACCTGATAGCTCATCGGCAGATACACCAGATCGCAGTCTTGCGGCAGCCAATCGATTCGGTCGCGGCCGCCCTGCAGCATCACCAGACCGATGGCCTGGCCCTGACCACCCGGCAACTCGACCAGTACCACCTTGCCGTTTTCCTTGCCGCGATCGGTGAGCAAATCCGTCAGCTGGCGCACCACGGGATAAATGCTGCCGATCACAGGGATCTTTTCCAGCCAGCTCTCCAGCACCAACACGACCTTGCGCATCAGGATATGGCGTGTCAGCACGCCGACCACAAACGCGCTGATTAAAAACAACAACACGGCCAGTCCCGGGAAATAACTGGTTGCCGGCAGCAGCAGCGTCACCACGGGTTGCAGCTGGGTTTCCAATGTACGCGCCAGCCACACCAGAAACTGTACCGAAACGACGATCGGGACAAGCAGCAGCAGACCACGCAGCGTCTGGGCCGATAGCCAGCGCCACAGCAGGCGAATCGCCATGTGTTTTTCTCTCCAGCAGACAATGAAAACTGCGCCGACGAGCGGCGCAGTGAGGAGCGAAGGATACTGGATTAGACGGGCGGGCCTACATTTCCTTGGCGAGACGATCGAGCGCATTCATCACCCGCGTCGAGGCACTTTCCATACGCTTCAACTGGTTGAGGCTTTCGTGCAATTTGCCGGCGCGAAACAACTGTATCGCTTCGATGCCAACACCATGCAGCTCGCGATGGGGCTCTTCGAGATCGCGATAGCTGCGCGAGCCGCCGTATTGCGCCACCACTTCCGGCGAACGATACCATTCGCCCAGGCGGCAATGATCCGCGCTGGCCAACTGGTGCGGATCCAAACTTTTATCGACCAGGATTGCGCGGTAGACCTGGATCTTCCAGACCACATGATCCATTTTGACCATCTGCGTAAAACCGCTGTCGGCCGACTCACTGATCACCGTCCGCATTTGCTGCGCCATCTGCAGCGCGTGCTCCACCGTTTGCACAACCTGATCGGTGGATTCGGCGATAGTGCGGCAATCGAGTGAAACTTCGCGGATCTGCGCATCGGCGATACGCGTTTCCGTGCTGATATTCTCGACCAGAGTACCGATTTCGGCGGCGGCGCCGCTGGCACGCTGCGCCAATGCCCGCACCTCATCGGCAACCACCGCAAACCCGCGACCCTGATCGCCGGCGCGGGCGGCTTCGATCGCCGCGTTTAATGCCAGCAAATTGGTCTGTTCAGAAATGGTGCCGATGACCTGCACGAATTTGACGATATCGGACGACAACGCTTTCAGTCGATCGATATTGACGCAACTGTGCTGAGCCTTCTGATCGATGCTGGCAAGTTCGCTGCGAATGGAGGCGAGCACCTGTGTGCTATCGCTGAACACTGAAGAATCGCGTTCGAGCTGCTGTTGTTGTTCGCGCAGACCATTGGCGCTGCCGGCCACCGCGCGCTGCACACTTTCGAGCGCATCCGCATTGCCGAGCCAGAGGCCATTGATGCCCTGATACGCGGAACGGCGTGTTTCCGCGGCTTTATGTTCCTGTTCCAGCAGATCGCGCTCCGATTGCAGTCGTTGCAGACGGTGCTGCAACTCGGCGTTGTCCTGCTCGAGTGTTGTCACCTGCCGCTGCAACGCGGTCGTTTCTGCTCGTTTTGCCCACCACATGATCGGGAAATTCCTCGGTATTTATCGTTGTTTTTAGAGGTGTACCAGCCTCGCGAGCCGGTTCGCTTACCGTGCTAAGCTGCAAGTCCATCCAGTATAGACACGGCCTTCGAATCCGCATGCGCTTCACGTTTCTCGGCACGTCGGCGGGCATTCCGACGCGCGACCGCAACGTCACCGGCCTGGCCATCACCGTCGGGCATCCGCGCGACTGGTATCTGGTCGACTGCGGCGAAGGTACCCAGCACCGCCTGCACCACACCCGCCACACTGCCGCTCGCCTGCGTGCCATTTTTATTACCCATGTCCACGGCGACCACTGTTACGGCCTGCCCGGCCTGATTGCGAGTTCGCAGACGGGCGGCCGCAAGGAGCCGCTGACCGTGTGTGCGCCGGCGGGGATCCAGGAAATGTTCGACGCAGTGTGTCGCTACTCCGACATGCGCCTGATCGCGCCGGTGCATTTCATTCGCAGCGACACACCTGACTTTCGCTACGAAGACGAGGACGTCGTCGTCGACAGCGTCGCGCTATCGCATCGCGTGCCGAGTTTTGCGTATCGCTTCACCGAAAAAGTTCGCGAGCGCCACCTCGATCAACAACGACTCGAAGCGCTCGGTATTCCGCGCGGCCCGCTTTGGGGCGAATTGCAGCACGACCGCGACGTCGCGCTGCCCGACGGTCGTATCGTTACTCCACAGCAAGTGGTGCAACCGGGCCGGCGCCCATCGCGCATCGTCGTCGGCGGCGACAACGATCGTCCGGATTTGCTGACCCCGCTGCTCGACGACTGCGATGTGTTGATTCACGAAGCGACGTACACCGAAGACGTATTGGCCCGTGTCGGTCCGCAATATCAGCACAGCACCGCCGCCCAGGTGGCACGCACCGCAGCTGCCAACAATGTGCCATTTTTATTCCTGACGCATTTCAGCCAGCGCTACCGCAATACCGCGACCGCCGGTGAGCACTGCATCGATGATCTCAATCAGGAGGCGCGGGTGTTATATACCGGCGACCTGCATCTGGCGCGCGACCTCGACAGTTATGAGCTGACCCGCGAACACACGCTGCTCAAAATCCAGAAGCCCGAGGCGCCCGCTGCCGCCACTGAATCGCGTTAAGATAACGCGGTCGAATCCGTGTCCGTTGCTCCCGAGGAGACTCCATCATGGAAATGCCGCATCACCACAAACTCGGCGAATTGTTTCAGCAGCTCGGCCTGCCCAGCAATGCCGCCGCCATCAATGAATTCTGCTCACGTTACCGACTCGGCCGCGATATCGCGCTGGCCGACGCGCCATTCTGGACCACACAACAGGCGCAATTTCTGCGCGAAGCCTGGAATGACGATGCCGACTGGGTCTCCACTATCGACGCGCTTGCGGCGCGTCTGCGCCACTAAACAAATGGTTTTATTGCCGATGCGATTCACCGCGACAGTGGTTCTCATGCTGTCGATCGCCAGCTCGGCCGGCGCCGCGGATCGTCAGCTGCACACCTATTCCATGCGGCGCGCAGTGCCGGAACAGGTACTACCGGCACTGCTGCCGTTGCTCTCCGACGGCAGCAGCGCGCAAGCGTTTCAGAATCAGCTAATCCTGAATGTCACCGCTGCCGAGTACCGCAATGTTATGGAGTTGTTGCAGCAACTCGATGTCGCCACGCGCTCGCTCCTGATCAGTGTGCGCAAAAATTCCACGCTTCAAAACAGCGAATCGCAATACGGCATCGATGGCCGTATCGGCAGCGGCAATGTGCAGGTACGCAGCGGCGACACGCGCTCGTCACGTACCGAAATTTACGGCAGCAACAACACCCGGAGCAGCCAGCGCGATGGCTCGCAGCAGGTCCGCGCAGTGGAAGGCATGCCCGCGTTTATCAGCGCCGGCACCACCCAGGCGGTCACCACCCGCAGCGCACCTTATGGCACACCTCATAACACTACACGCGAGCTGGTTCCCGTCGAAACCGGCTTTTATGCGACCGCACGCGTGATCGACAACGACGTCATTATCGATATCGACCAGCGCGACGATCGCGTGCAGGGCCGCACGATTCAGACCCAGGGCATCCAAACCCAGGTGCGTGGTCGTGTCGGCGAATGGAT
>JBEVMI010000135.1:0-4804 GCA_040508685.1 Spongiibacteraceae bacterium | reverse complement strand
AGTGGTGATGTTCATGCTCCGCATGCGCATCGCCCTGCCCATGCCCTTGATGCAGCCCCGGCACAATGCCGGCGTGAAGCAATGGCATCGCGATGGTCGCGATACCGAATCCGATCAATAACAATCCGACGATTTTGCGCACGCCTGCGCGGCGCAAATAATGCTGCAATTGCTGGCCGCCGAGCGTGGTCAGCAACATCGCCGGCAGTGTCCCCACACCAAAGGTCGCCATCAATATTGCGCTGTGCACGGCATTGCCGTGCGCGGCGGTCCAGCCGAGACTCGAATACACCAGCCCGCACGGCAGCAAACCCCAGAGCGCGCCTAACTGTGCAGCGGCCAGGCGCGTGCGCGGCGGTCCGATTTTTTTTACATAGGGCTGCACGCGTCGCCACAGCGCACTGCCGGCGGCTTCGATATGCGTGAGCCCCAGCCACCAGCCGCTGATATACAGTCCCATGCTGATCACCAGCAAGCCGGCGCATACGCGCAACCAGAGTCCGATCGAGGGCAGCAGCGGATGCACGGTCTTGCCGAGCAACGCAACGAGTGCGCCGAGTAGTGCGCCGAGTGTCGCGTAACAAACAATGCGGCCGAGGTTGTAACTGAGTGCAAAAGACACGCTGCGGCGTCCGTCGATCAAACCCAGCGATGCACTGATGCCGCCGCACATGCCGATGCAATGCGTGCTGCCCATGAGTCCCAGCATCAAGGCGCTGAACAGCGCGAGCGTTTCAGGCATGGTCGTTTTTGCTGGCGCCGGGGCGGGCGTCGGTTGCTGGTGGTGCGTGAGGTCGATCGTCGTCGAATAATATCTGGCGGCCGGCGTTGTCGAGATCATCGAACTGATGGCTGTCTACTGCCCAGAAGAATGCCGCGATGGCAACTCCGCAGAAAAACAGCGCCAGTGGAATCAGGATAAATAGACTTTCCATCAGGTGTCCCGTACAGAAAGACGCTGCAATCGCGATGCGTTGATCAACACCAGCAGTGAACTCAGCGACATGCCGATGGCGGCGAGATACGGCGGAATCCATCCCGCGGCTGCCAGTGGAATGGCAACGGCATTGTAGGCCAGCGCCCATGTCAGATTCTGGCGAATGATTCGACTGGTGGCGGCGGCGGCGTCGAGTAAATGAATCAGTCGGTCCAGGTGCGAGTTCAGGAAAATACAATCGGCTGTAGTTTTGGCCAGTTGCGACGAGTTGTTCATGGCAATCGATACATCGGCGGCGGCGAGCACCGGAATATCGTTAATGCCGTCGCCGACCATCAAGACGCGGCGGCCCTGACGCTGCAGATTCTGCAGATACTCGAGTTTGAATTCCGGTGACGCGCCGGCGATGGCGGTGGCGATGCCGAGTTGCGCGGCGAGGGTCGCAACCGCGTCGGAGTGGTCGCCGCTGAGCAGATGAACCTGCAAGCCGCGCTGCTGCAAGGTCTGCACGGTTGCCGCGGCGTCCGCACGCGGTTGATCGTCGAGGCGGAACCAGCACAGCGGCTGCCCGACCGTGGCCAGCAGTACCCACTGGCCGTGCGCGGGTGGCGCCAGCTCGACGTGCGGACATAACACGTGCGCAAAAGCAGGCGTGCCGATCCGGTAGCGTTGTCCGGCGATATCGGCTTCAACGCCGGCACCGGCAAGTTGGCGACGTTCCTGTGCGACCACGTTTTTTAAGAAGAGGTTTTGTGCGCTGCCGATATCTTTCGTGCGCTGAAACGCTGCGGCAATGGGATGGCTGGAGCCGGCTTCTAACGCTTTTGCAATGGCGCGACAGTGCGCGATCGATAAGGTACCGCAAGTGATGCTGGTCGTGATCTGGATACGGCCTTCACTGAGCGTGCCGGTCTTGTCGAATACGATATCGGTGATGTCCGTCAATTTTTCCCAGACATCGGGTTGCGTGACCAGCAGCCCGGCGCGGCGCAACGCGTTGGTGCCCTGCGTGATGGCAACGGGTGTGGCGAGGCCAAGTGCGCAGGGGCAGCTCACTACCAGCACTGACAGTGTTATCCAGAATGCGCGCGCCGGTTCCAGCCAATACCAGCCGATATAGGTAATTGCGGCGAGCACCACGATGGCGGTTACAAAATGACTGCTGATGCGATCGGCCACTAATGCGAGCTGCGGTTTTTCCCTCTGTGCCTGCCGGCTCAGGGTATGGATGGCGCTCAATCGCAGCTGCTGGCCAACACCGCTGACGTGCAACGTCAGCGCCTGTTCGCCGTTGATGCTGCCGGCGAAGACCTCATCGCCGCGCTGTTTCTTCACCGGCAAAAATTCGCCGGTCAGCGCGGCTTCATTGATGCTGGCGCTGGCGTCGAGCAGGACACCGTCGGCGGGCAGATACTGACCACTGCTGACCAGAACATTGTCGCCGCGTTGCAGCTTTTCCAGCGGGATAACTTGATGACCGCCGCTGCTGTCGATGCGGATTGCGGTGTGGGGCAGCAAGCCGAGCAGGTCGGTGCTGATGCGGCCATTAAAATGGCGCGCGCGCATTTCCAGATAACGCCCGCCCAGCAGCAAAAAAATAAACATCGTCACCGAATCGAAATAGACCTCGCCGGTGCCCCGCAAGGTCGCCCAGGTACTGGCAACAAAAGCGAGAATCAGCGCCAGAGCGATGGGCACATCCATGCCGGGCTTGCGCAGTTTGACACCGCGCCACGCGCCGATGAAAAAAGTCTGCGCCGAATACAGCAGAATCGGAATGCTCACCAGCAGGCTGGTCCAGCGCAGAAAATCGCGGTACACCGGTTCGATACCTTGCAGCGATCCGGCGTAAAGGCCGATCGCACACATGCCCACCTGCATCATGCCGATACCGGCGACCCCGAGCCGACGCAATGCATCGCGCTGTTCGTTGCGGCGCAACCGTTCGACGCCTTCGCTGCTGTAGGGCTGCGGCTGGTAACCGATGGTGGCGATGGCGCTGCAGATCGCGCTGAGTTTCTGCGCGTCCGGCGCCCAGCGGATGAGTGCGCGCTGTTCGTCGAGACTGACCTGTACGGCGGCGACGCCGGGCAGCTGCCGCAGATAATTTTCAAGCAGCCAGACACAGGCTGCGCAATGCATGCCGCCGATCAGCAATTCGGTTTCGACGTGGCCGTCCGGCAACGTCGTCAACCAGCGCTGTGTAAACTCCGGCAGATCAAACGCGGAAAATTCCGGGATTGGGGCGGGGCGCGCGCCGTTGGCTTCAAGGAAAGTGTTCTCACGAAAGCGGTAATAGTTCGTAAAACCGCCGGCGACGATGGTTTCCGCAACCGCCTGACACGCGGGGCAACACACCACTTGTGCCTGGCCATCGATCATCACCGACCATTGGCTGCCGGCGGCGACTGGCAGCCCGCAGTGATAACAATCGGGTTGCAGTTCGGTGCGCTCGGCGATGGCGGACGCGGACTCCGTCGATACGCCGAGGCTGGCGCGTGCTGACATATTCATGGTGTTGTCGCACTCGTAAGGCGTCTGCGATCAAGCGTCAAACAACTTGACCGGGGTCTCCATAAACAACGGGCCGGCTTCATGGCTGCAGCGAAAAGGTCTTGCTTGAATCCAGATCAATGCGGCTGCGCAAACGCCAGGTCGATGTCGGGGCCGGTTGCAGGTCGATAACCCAATGTCCGTGCAGCGGCCGGGGCAGGTTGCCGATGAAGGTGCCATCGATCACTTCGGTCAACGTCACCGTCAGATCGTTGTCGGCGTGCAGCGGATGAATAAACTGCAGCATCATTTGCGACGCGTGTTGGGCCAATTCACCGCGCAGATCGAGCCGTATCCCCTGTTGTTCGATCGTCATCTGTGCGGAAATGTTTGCGGCGCGGGCGCGCTCGTCAAGTTTTTTCTCCTGATTGATGGCGAGGCCTTCCTTGTAATAATTGTCGCGCACTACGCTGTCGTCGAAATGGATCGCAATGCCGAGCGTAATAAAACTCGCGACGACGACCGTGCCGAGCAATGCAATGATAAACCACGGCCAGAAATGCCGATGCCAGGGTTTAACCGGCTCGGCGTTGTTCACGGCGTTAGTTTTGGTGTGAGTGACGCTGTTGCTGGTGGGCATGATCAATGCGTCCTCGGTCCGAGAAAACGGCTTTCCACCGTGGTGTGCAAATCCGGATCGTCGGTCGCTTCGATATGAAATTCGATTTTGGTACCGGTGTCGCGCAGCAATCCCGGATCGATGGTCAGGCGCAGCGGCAATTCCAGCAGGTCGCCGCCGTCGATGGCGACGACGTTGTTGCCGACGATGCGGGCATTATTCAACCCCGAGGTGCCGACGCGGAAGGTGTGGCCGCGCTGGTCCATGTTGATGATTTTCAGCAGGTACGTATTTTCGACCAGACCGTCACTGGTCAGGCGGAACAGATGTTCGCGTTCGCGAATCACATCGGCGTGCAGCGGCACGCGATTCAACAGCACATACACAAAAATACTCACCATGGTCAGCAGCGCGATCGCATACCCGATCAGACGCGGGCGCAGCCAGCGATAGGGTTTGCCGGCGAGTACATTTTCGGTGGTGTAACGAATCAGTCCGCGCGGATAACCCATCTTGTCCATCACGGAGTCGCAGCCATCGACGCACAGCGCGCAGTTGATACATTCGTATTGCAGACCGTTGCGAATATCGATGCCGGTCGGACACACCTGCACGCAAATCTTGCAATCGATGCAATCACCAAGATCCACCGTGCGTGGATCGATATCTTTTTTGCGGCTGCCGCGCGGGTCGCCGCGTTTCGCATCATAGGAAACGATCAGTGTGTCGCGATCGAACATCACCGATTGAAAGCG
>JBEVMI010000110.1:0-8331 GCA_040508685.1 Spongiibacteraceae bacterium | reverse complement strand
CTTCATCGCTGTAGCTGGCCGGCTCGATCGCCATGTACTTGCCTTTCTTCGCCGCGGTTTTGCGCTCGGTCATGATTTCGCGATAGGCGTAGGTGGCGACCACTTCGCCGCGCTGGTTCACTTTCACGTCGCGGGTGATGCGGTTGACTTTGCGGCCGGCAAACTCGGACGGCTGCATATCGACGCTGACCACGCCGCGATAGCTGAACAGCGTGTCGCCCGGGTAGATCGGCTTGAAGAATTTCCACTCGCCGCCGGACACGAAGACGTGGATGCCGCGGAACATGGATTTGGTTTTGGCTTTCAGTTCGGGATCGATCGGGTCGCCCAGCATCGGCGAGTTGATGACGCCGGCCATCATCGTCGGTGCGATCACGCTGCCCCAGCGGGTGCCTTTGGCATAATCGGGATCGACGAACAGGGGATTGTCGCTGCCACAGCCCTGCGCGAAATTACGGATGGTGTCGACCGTCGCGGTCTGGATCTGCTCTTTGTCTTTCGAGGCCAGATCGACGCCGATCATCAGGCGGGCCTTGTCAATATCGCTGTCGGTGAGTTCGTAGCCGGTGGCTTTATCGAATTCTTTTTGCAGGTCGGTGCTCATGGATGCTCCTTATGTTGTCTCTGAAAATATTGCGCTGATTGCCCGCTAAATATACAGTTAAATAATATAAATTAGTGTGATTAGTGGCTTATGATAAATGCTGCCCTAACACCACCCAATCGGCAACAATAATGAATCAGCAAGACATAGACCCCGTTCGGATACTTGGCAGCCGGCTGTGTGCTGCAAAACCGACTTGCAGCAAGGAAGAGCTGGCGCGGCTGTCAGCGGAAACCGCTGACGCAGTGTTTGCAGAGTTGCAACAACAGGTTCTGACCGCCAGCCAGTATCTCCAGATCCCCACCGCCGTGCGCGGACTGGCCATGCTGGTCAAAGCGCAGCCGCATTTGCAGGGGCATTTACTGGATCTGCTGGAAAACTTGCCCGCGGAACGCTGCGGTCCGTGGCTGGCACGCGGCTGGGAAGCCGCACTTCCGGACGAGGAGTACGTCAGCCGTTACATCACCCTGTTAAAACAATGGCGCGACCTGCACACCAACGACATGCTGAGTCACGCTGCCCGACTTCTTTTGGACGCCTCGGGCATATAGGGAATACGCCGTCCGATTAGGGGGCGAGCCAACGCACCAGGGTATTCTCAAGATCGCTCGCAACCGCCTGGAGCGGCATATCCGGTGCCACCAACCACTGATAACTGAGACCGGAGCTGAGCGCCAACAGCTGTTCTGCCACACGCACCGGCGCTATATCCATCCGCACATTGCCCGCCTGCTGCCCCGCGCGCAGCCAGTTTTCCAGCTGACGGCGCTGAACCCGGTGCAATCGCTCCAGCGTCGCATGGAACTCGGTCGCAGGCTCCAGACTGTGAAACCACAGCAGATGGCGCGCCCGCACCTCATCAGGGGTTTCTCGCATGGAAGCGAATAATCCCTCGAACAAGCGCCGGATCATATCCAACCCACAATATTCGCTTTCGGCAATGCGGATACTCGCCGCCGCCGTGTCATTGAGATGTTCGAGCACCCGCGCCAGCAAGCCCGCCTTGGAGCCGTAACGCCGCGTCACCAGCCCGCGGCTGTAACCCGCACGCTCGCCAACAGCAACCAGCGTAACGGCATCGACCCCCTGGCGCGAGAGCAGGTAGATGGCCGCATCGATCATGCGCGCGTCCGACAGCGCGGAACGGTCGGCCTGGCGGCGCCGCAACTTTGGCGTGGAGTTTTCAATATCGGCTGGAGGCAACAAGTCTGAGGGCATGACGCAGCACAATCGGAGTTATTGACGAAATGGTGCCGCAAGGCTCAGGATAAGTCCATTTGGTTGTCAACGACAACCAAATAAACATCCTCCCCACCCTATCCCTATAGAGGCCCACCATGCGCACCCCCGTCTGCAAAATGCTTGGCATCGAACTCCCCATTTTCGCGTTCTCCCATTGCCGCGATGTCGTCGTCGAAGTTTCCAAGGCCGGCGGCATGGGCGTACTCGGTATTTCCGGCTATGAACCCGAGCGCGTCATCGAAGAGCTGCGCTGGATCGAAGACCACATCGGCGGAAAACCTTACGGCGTCGATATCCTGATCCCGAACACCTACCAGGATGTCAGCCAGAACAAACTCGACCTCGCCAAAATCCTGCCGAAAGAGCAGACCGAGTTTGTCCACCAACTGTGTGAACAGGCGGGTTTTCCGACTCTGCCCGCAGATGAGATGGCAGCGCAGATGCAGCAATACATGTCGCACGTGAACATGACCCCGCAGGACGCCGAACGCCTGCTCGACGCTGCGCTGCAATTCAAAGGCATCAAGCTCGTCGTCAACGCGCTCGGTACACCACCCAAGGAAAAAGTCGCGGAGCTTCATGCGCGCGGATTAAAAGTGGGATCACTGATCGGCAAGGTTGAACACGCGCACGCGCAGATCGATGCCGGCGTCGACATCCTGGTCGCCCAAGGCACCGAAGCCGGCGGTCACACCGGCCTGATCAGTTCGATGGTGCTGTGGCCGCAGGTCGTGGACGCAGTCGGCGACGTGCCAGTCCTGGCGGCCGGCGGCGTCGGTCGCGGCAAACAAATGGCGGCGGCTCTCGCCATGGGCGCCAGCGGCGTTTGGTGCGGTTCGATCTGGCTCGGCACCAAACAAAGCGAACTCGATCCGTTGATGAAAGAACGCTTCTTCGAAGCCAAGTCGGAAGACGCTATTCAGTCGCGCGCACTGACCGGCAAACCCTGTCGCGTCCTGAAAAGCAACTATACGGAAGCCTGGGCGCAGTCCGGCGCACCGAAGTACCTGCCCATGCCGCTGCAATCATTCGTCGGCACCGAAGCGCGTCTGCGCATCGAAAAGGCCAAGGCCAAACCGTGGATGTCGTACCCGGTTGGTCAACTCGTCGGCGATATGAAGTACGAAAACACCGTGCGCGATGTCGTGCAGGGCATGCTGACGGAATTTTTGGAGTCGGTTGAGCGGCTGAATGCCTTGTTGGAAGACTAAGTGTAATATCATGACCGATCCTGACCTGCGCACGCCTGGCGATGCACAGGTCACCTCCAGATAAAATCGAGATTGCGACATGACTGCATCCCGCAGGTTTTACGGCTGGACCATTGCCGCCGCGCTGTGGTTCACCTTCTTGCTCAGCACAAGCCTGCCGTTCTACGGGGCGGGCGTTATCAACAACTTTACGCTCGCTTTTGCGAGTTTGGTCGTTGCGGTATTGGCCGGTGCACTGCTCATTGTCACGGCGCGCACGCCACGACTCGCAACGGCCGCGCCGGTCGCTTGCTGAGGCAGCCCCTGACGACAGCCGCTCTGTACTCCACCGACCCACGTCATCAACTTGAATGAATCAGGTCATCCAACTCACCTTCGCACGCACACAGCGCCACCCCGCTAATAACTGGAGTTTCCGATGAACATCAAAAAACCTGCGCGACACATCCCTGTCATTGTCGGTATCGGCGAACTGATCGACAAAACCTCTGACCCCCGCCAGGCACTGGAACCGCTGGCATTGCTGGAGCAATGTGCACGCGCCGCGGATGCCGATGCCGGCGGCGGCCTGCTGCGGCACGTCGATGCGATCCGCATCGTCGCCAGCATGTCCTGGCCCTACCGCGATCTGCCAGGCGCACTGGCCAAACGTCTGCGCCTGCGGTCGGTCGAGGCGATTCACGGCCCGATCGGCGGCGAATCGCCGGTGCGCCATCTGGTCGATCTGGCCGCTGATATCGCCGACGGCATCAGCCAGGCGGCACTGCTCGGTGGCGCCGAGGCCACCAAAGCCTTGATGCAATTGATGGGCGCCGGCAAAAGTCCGGACTGGTCAGATCCCGACCCCGATTACAAACGTCCGACCGCGGAAGACTTTGTCACGCCGCTGGCATCGCGCTACGGCCTGACCAGCCCGATCGATGTCTATCCGATCTATGAAAACGCCTGCCGCAAGGCCTGGGGACAAAGCTTCGCCGAAGCCCAGCAGGAATCCGGCGTGCTCTGGGAAAACAATTCAAAAGCATCCGCACGCAACCCCTACGCCTGGGTCGGCAAGGCGATGAGCGGCGCCGACATTGTCACCCCCGGAGAAAAAAACCGCCCCATCGCATGGCCGTATCAAAAGTTCATGGTCGCCAACAACGGCGTCAATCAAGCCTCAATGGTGCTGCTGACGTCGCTCGAACTGGCGCGTGAAATGGGTGTACCCGAAGAAAAAATCATCTATGTCTGGGCCGGCGCCGGTGGCCACGAACCCTATGATTTCCTCGCCCGCGATCGCTACGATCACGCGCCGGCACTGGAACTCGCGATCGGTCGCGCGCTGGAACTGAACCGCATCAAGCCGGCTGACATCGATCTGTTCGAACTCTACAGCTGCTTCCCGATCGTGCCGAAGCTGGCGCGACGCACACTGGGCCTGCCCGCTGACAAACCGACCTCGGTGACCGGCGGCCTGACCTTTTTCGGCGGCCCCGCCAACAACTACATGACTCACGCCATCACCGCCATGGTGCGCGCACTGCGCAGTGGTGAAGGCAAAACCGGCTTCCTGCATGGCAACGGCGAATACGTCACCAAACATCACGCCGCCATCATTGCCACCACCCCGCCACCCGCCGGTGTCGAAGTCCGCAATCAGGATCTGCAACCCGAACTCGACGCGAACTACGCCGCCGTGCCGGAAATGCTCGAAGACTACGAGGGCGCGGTCACGATCGAGACGTTCACCGTCATGTTCACGCCGAAGGGCGAGCCGGATCGCGGTGTCGTTATCGCCCGCACGCCGGATGGCAAACGCGTCCTCGGCCGTGTGCTCGCTGCCGACGCGATGGCGTGGCTGATCGATCCCGCCAATGAACCCATCGGCGCCAGCGGTTTTATCTACGACGGCCGCGATGGGTTGTTGCACTGGGGATTACAGATTCCAGCCACGCGTCCGGAACCGGCGGTGAAGTTCGAAATGCTCACGCCGCACATCGCGCTGGTGACACTCAACCGCCCCGACAAACGCAACTGCATCAATGGCGCCGTGACCCGCATGATGGTCCGGTACGTGAAAAAAATTGAAAGCGATCCGGAAATTCGCGTTGCGATCCTGACCGGTGCCGGCGGCAAGGCCTTCTGCGCCGGTGCCGATCTGGCGGAAGCCGCAGCGGGCCGCGGCGCGGAGCTGGGCGCGGGCGGCAACGGCTTTGCCGGCTTCATTAACGCCAAACGCAAGAAGCCGTGGATTGCGGCGGTGCAAGGCTTCGCCCTCGGCGGCGGCACCGAATTGACCCTCGCCTGCGATCTCGCGGTTGCCGGCGAAAACGCCGCGTTCGGCCTGCCGGAAGTCAAACGTTCGATCATTGCCGCAGCGGGTGGCCTGTACCGTCTGCCGCGCGCAATTCCGGCGCGCGTGGCGATGGAACACATCCTCACCGGCGAGCCCATGACCGCACACAAAGCACTGGAATTACATCTGGTGAATCGCGTGGTTGCGGATGATCAGGTGATCGCCGAAGCGCAAAAGCTCGCCGAGCAGATCGTCGACAACGCACCGCTCGCCGTGTACGAATCGCGCGGCATTACCGCCTCCGCATTCGATCACACCGACGCCGAACTGGCGCAGAAAAGTATCGAAGGCATCCAGTCCCTGCATTTCACCGAAGATATGAAAGAAGGACCGCGCGCGTTCCTGGAAAAACGCAAGCCAGTATGGAAAGGACGCTGATGAATAACGGAGCCGTAACTCATGCCCTTTGAATTTACCGAAGACCAGCAATTCATCCGCAATGAAGCGCGCAAGCTGCTGACCGACAACTATTCCGGCGACAAGCTGCGCCAGCTGCTGGAAACCCCGGGAGCCTGCGACGAAACGCTGTGGCAGCACTGCCGCGATATGGGCTGGACCGGCATCACCATCGCCGAAGAGTTTGGCGGCCTCGGCCTCAGCGCGATCGAGTTGTGTGTTATCGCCGAGGAAATGGGCCGCGCCTGCGCGGGCACACCGTTTCTGCTGAGTTCGTTCGCCGTCAGCCAGGCACTTTCGCTGTGGGGGAGCGAGGCGCAAAAAGCGCAGTTCCTGCCGCAACTGGCCAGTGGCGAACGGGTCGGCGCGATCAGCCTGTTCAACCGCAGAGGCGCCGTGCGTCCGGACGTGATATTTGCCGACGGACAGATTGATGGCGAGGCGCCGGCCGTGACCGCAGGTTTACACGCCCATCTAGCCATCGTGCTGGTGGATGCGGGCGGCGCGCCCGCGCTGGCGCTGGTCGATTTGACGCAGGCGGGCGTCCAGCGCGCCGCACTCGAAACTTTCGACAACAGCCGCGCAACCGCAACCCTCACATTTACGCAGGCCGCAGCGGAACTGATCGGACCGATTGGCGCCGGTATCGCAGCCGCCAAAACCTTGCTGGCACACGCTGCCATACCGACGGCCTTCGAGCAGATCGGTGGTAGCGACCGCTGCATGGAGATGGCCCGCGACTACGCGCTTGAACGCAAGGCTTTCGGACAACCCATCGGCAAGTTCCAGGCAATCAAACACCGCATTGCCGACATGTATTCGCGCAACGAAATTGCGCGCGGCAACGCGCTGGCCGCCGCTCTGGCCCTCGTGACCGGTGGCGACATCGCCCGCCCCGCAGCGGCTGCCCGCGCCGCTGCGATCGCGGCGTATGAGTACGCCACCCGGGAAAACATCGAAGTCCACGGCGCGATCGGCGCCACCTGGGAGATGGATTGCCATCTGCACTATCGCCGCTCGCGCACGCTAGCCCTTGAACTGGGCGCGGCAGCTATGTGGAAGGAACAGCTCGTCGCCACCTTGCAACAACAATCCGGCGCCCAAACACGCAGCAACGAGTCCGCCGATATCACGAGTTACCGCCAGCGTATTCGCACCTGGCTGGCACCTTATGCAGCCGAGTTCGGCGCTGCGGCCCGCCGCGGCCTGAGCATGGACGCCGATATCAAACTCGCGCGCCGCTGGCAGGCCATCAAGGCGGCGAACGGCTACGCCGCGATCAACCTGCCAGCGCTCTATGGCGGCGGTGGCGGTACCGAACTGGAGAAAATCATCTTTGCCGCCGAAGAAAGCCGCCTGGGCTTGCCGTCGGAATACTTCGTGATCAGTCTGGGCATGCCGGTGCCGATCATGCTGTTGTGGGCAACCGAAGAGCAGAAACAAAAATATGTGCCGCCTGCGATTCGCGGCGAAACCCTGTGGTGCCAGCTGTTTTCCGAGCCCGCCGCGGGCTCGGATCTCGCCGGTGTTCGCCTGCGGGCGATCCGCGACGGCGATAACTGGATCCTGCGCGGCCAGAAAGTCTGGAACAGCTACGCGCAGTATTCCGACTACGGCATCCTCGTTGCGCGTCACGACACCAGCGTGGCCAAGCATGCCGGGCTGACATATTTCTTTGTCGATATGCGGGCCGCAGGCGTCGAAGTGCGGCCGATAAAACTGCTGACCGGTCACAGCGAAGTCAACGAAGTGTTCTTCAACGATGTTGTGATTCCCGACAGCTACCGGCTGGGCAAAGTCGGCGATGGTTTCAAGATCGCCATTCAAACGCTGATGATCGAACGTTATGCCGGCGCCGACGAATCCGCGTTCGGGCCAGCGCTGGAGGAATTTGTAGCGCTGTTGGGCGATGCCGAATTCAACGGCCGTCCCGCGCTGGAAAGCGATCTGGTCCGCAGCGAAATTGCCGAATGGATGATCCTGCAGGGAGGTGTACGCGCCATCCAGGCCAAAGCGCTGGGGGCCATCGAGCGCGGCGCGGCGCCCGGACCGGAGGCGTCGATCTTCAAGCCCCTGCTCTGCGCGCTGCGGTCGCGCATATCGACGCTGGCGATGGACGTGCTGGGCCCAATGGCAATGGCCGATAACCCACGGCTGAAATCCGGCGACAGGGATCAGCGCGCCTGGCTCGCACTGCCATCCGTGCGCATTGCCGGAGGCACCGACGAGATGCTTGCCAACACCATCGCTGAAAAAATCCTCGGCCTGCCGCAGGATTATCGTCCGGACAAAGGCATTCCCTTCGACCAAATAGGCTGATTTAGCCGTACCTACCTGCACGACCTCGCCGCTTGACTGCTTCGACAGCTCAACGGCGAGTTGCAACAACTGCTTACGAACATCCCAATCAGGAAATCGCGTTAACCCGCCATTTTTCTTAACAACAACTTAGCACACCTAGTTCACCTAACCCATTGTACTAACCACTTCGCGCCCATCCCTCTTAGAAGGTCGGAATGCTTTTCAAAAACGAAAGGCCT
>JBEVMI010000050.1:0-5837 GCA_040508685.1 Spongiibacteraceae bacterium | reverse complement strand
TTGAAGGGCAGCTCATCGGGCAGATCGTCAGCATTCGCGGACTCATCCAGCCACAACGACCAGCTTTTCTCGTTCCATATTTCCAGCTTGTCGCCGACGCCGGTAATCATCAGACCCTTGTCCAGACCGGCGTAATCGCGCAGGGTGGGCGACAACAGAATGCGTCCGTTGGCATCCATCTCGACCTGCGTCGCATAACCCAATAACAGGCGCTGCAGGCGGCGCGCGGTGATGCTCTTGATGTTTGAAATTTTGTTGATGTGCTCGGACACATCCTTCCAAAGCGGTTCGGGGTATACGAGGAGGCAACGCTCGGTATGGTGCGCGGTGACGACCAGATGTCCCTGGCAGGCGGAATCCAGCGCCGCGCGATAACGCGCGGGGATCGCCAGACGCCCCTTGGCGTCCATCGAGATGGCTTCGCTGCCTGAGTACACGTTGATTCACCGAGTTTTTGTGCTGGAGCGATTCGAAAACCACTTTAAACCACAAAAAACCACTTTCCCCCACCAGATTTTGCGCACTATAGGTAGCCGCTCCAAAGCTTGTCAAGCCAGCGAAATTGCAATTTTTCAGGGGGTTTTTGCGAGAAATCGCAGCGAACGTGCGCACTTCTCAAATCGGTTAGAACGAAGAAAAAATCAATATCAAAACAAACAACCGAATGCACACACAACTTAAAGTAAAACATTAGAAGTGGGTGCCCGAGGCGGGCAACCGGTGACGCAGCAGCTGACAAAAACAGGGTAAATAAATATCAACAATAAATAGAAAAAGAGGTGAGTCGGCCTGTAAGCCGGGTTCTGTCTTGGACAGTCATTCATCTGGGATCTGCGTCACCGCAGACCTCAAGCGGCCTACCCGAATCCACCGCGGGCCGCGGCATTGGATTCCTATTTGGCCTTGCTCCGAGCGGGGTTTACCATCGCCACGAACTGTTACCAGTCGCGCGGTGCGCTCTTACCGCACCTTTTCACCCTTACCGTCGCTACTTGCGCAGCGCTTAGGCGGTTTCCTTTCTGTTGCACTTTCCGTGGGCTCGCACCCCCCAGGCGTTACCTGGCGCTTTGCCCTATGGAGCCCGGACTTTCCTCTGCCCCGCACCCGTCAAACGCCGAAACGTATTGAAGAGACATCGGAACAGCGACTGTCCGGCCGACTCGGCGCGCAGGTTACTCACTTCACTGGAGTGGTACAAGAAAAACCCGGCAGCGGGGAACGCAGGTCAGGCCTCGCCCTGTTGCCAGGACAACGCCAGTTCGTACAGCGCGTTCTTTTTGCCGCCGGTGATTTTGGCGGCCAGCGCCGCCGCCTGCTTCAGCGGCAACTCTTCGAGCAACAAACGCAGCACGCGTGTCTGCTCGGCCGCGATATCGGTGTTGTCCGCGGCGCCATGCAACAGCAACACACATTCACCGCGGGTTTGATTGCTATCGCTCTCGACCCACGGCAGCAATTCGCCGAGCGGTGCGCGGTGAATGGTTTCGTGCAACTTGGTAATTTCGCGCGCGAGCACGGCGACGCGCTCATCACCGCAGATCGCGCGCATATCGACGAGGGTTTCCAGCAAACGGTGCGGTGCTTCATAGAACACCAGCGTGCGGGTTTCGCCGACCAGCTCTTCGAGTCGCTGCCGGCGCCCGGTTGATTTCGCCGGCAAAAAACCTTCAAACACAAATCGGTCGGTCGGCAGCCCGGCTGCACTCAACGCAGCGATCACCGCACTGGCACCCGGAATCGGCACTACGCGAAAACCGGCAGCCAGCGCGGCATCGACCAGACGATAACCCGGATCGGAAACCAGCGGCGTGCCGGCATCGGAAATCAGCGCCAGCGACTTGCCGCCGCGCAAATGTTCAAGCAACAGCGCCAGCTCGGCCGGCGTGCTGTGGTCGTGGTAGGCAATGCAACGTGTACTGATGTTGAAATGATCGAGCAGGCGGCGGCTGTGACGGGTATCTTCAGCGGCGATCAGATCGACGGTTTTGAGCGTATCGACGGCGCGCGGTACCATGTCGCCCAGATTGCCGATCGGCGTCGCCACTACATAAAGGACCGCAGAGCCCGCGTGTGTCTGACTCAAAATCATTTCCCGCCACTAAAAAATACGGCGCCAATTGCGCGCTCTGGAGCGAACGCATGATGTCGGCAATCGCCCGGCTCCGCAACGATGGCACGCAGTTGCGCGTGACAACACTGGTGCTCGCGGCAGTGCTGCTCGCCGCCTGTGCCGGCGGCCCGCAACTGCCGGGGGCATCCCGCACCCCGGCCAAACCGCCAGCGGAATTGACGCTGGAACAGATCAGTGCACTGGCCCGCGACGCGCTGCCCGCGGAGCGCCCGCGTTATCAGCTCGACGCCGTCGCTCTGTTAATAAAACAGGGCCAACCCGAGCAGGCGCAGAATTGGCTGAAACAAGTCGCCGCGCCATCACTCGACGTGCCGCAGCGCGCGCGATATCAGGAAATGCAGGCGCGCCTCGCGCTGGCCCGCAACAACCCGCAACAAGCACTGGCCTATTTGCAGGATGCACGCCTGCTGCAGACGCTCGATCAATTGCCACAACAGCAGCAGACCACGTTAGCGCTGCTAAAAGCGCAGGCGCTCGCCGCCAACCGCGATTACCTCGCCAGCGCACAGCAGCGTGTGTTTGTCGACGCCCTGCTGCAGGGCCCGCAGCGCGACCAAAATCAGAAAGAGTTATGGCGTGCACTGCTGTCGCTCGACACGCCGTCGCTGACGCAGGCGCGCGCGAAAGCGACTACCGGACTCTCCACTCTGGAGGAATGGCGCGGTTGGCTGGACCTGGCGCTGATCTACAAAAAATTTCAGAACAATCCCGCCGCGCTGGCCGCGGGTATCGACAAATGGAAACAACAGTGGCGAACGCATCCGGCGCGGGCGCAGTTCGCCCCATCGCTGTCAAAAGAGATCGCGCGCACAACAACGATGGCCCCGATCGAACAACCCGGACAAATCGCGCTGTTGTTGCCGCTGTCCGGCAAACTCGCCGGCTTCGGCACCGCGGTGCGCGACGGTTTTATGGCTGCGTGGTACGACGCGCGTGCGCACGGCACGGCAACACCGGCGGTGCGTATCTACGACACCACCACGACACAAAACTTTAGCGAGCTGTACCAGCGCGCCATTGCCGATGGTGCGCAGGCAATCGTCGGGCCACTGGAAAAACCGCAGGTAGCAGGGCTCTATCAACAGTTATTGACCGTACCGACCCTGGCTCTCAATCGCGCCGACCTCGGCACGGCACCACCGCCACTGCTGTATCAATTCAGCCTTGCCCCCGAAGATGAAGCCGAAGAAATTGCGCGGATCGCCGGCGAATACAATGCCCGTCGCGCACTGATCGTCGCCCCGGAGGAAGAGCGCAACGCGCGTGAATTGCAGGCCTTCGCGGCGCGCTGGCAACAACAGGGGGGAGAAGTCGTCGCCACGGCAGTATTCCGCAACCCACAGATGCTGTCCCAGGCAATCAAATCGGCGCTGAATATTCCGCAGAGCGAGGCGCGCAAGCGCGAAATCGAAACACTGTTCGGCCGTAAAGTCGATTTCGTGCCGCATCGTCGCGACGATATCGACATGGTCCTGATCTATGCGCGTCCGCAACAGGCGCGTTCGATCGTGCCGACGCTGGCTTATCACTACGCGGGCAACATTCCGACATACGCCCTGTCCCGCAGCTACAACGGCGTCGATGCACCGGGCCAGGACGCCGACATTGAAGGCCTGCGTTTCACCGAAATACCGTGGCTGCTCGACAACCAACAACCGCTGAAACAACAAATCCTCAACGCACTACCGCAGAGTCGCGGCTACCTGCGCCTGTACGCACTCGGCGTCGACAGCTTCCATCTGCTGCCGCAGTTGCGACAGATGGAAAATCGTCCCGACACCCGTCTCGCCGGGCAGACCGGTTACCTGACGCTGTCGCCCGAACGTATCGTGCAGCGCGAATTGATGCTGGCGCAGATCAAGGACGGACTCGCGCGACCATTCGGCAGCTATGCCAACACTGCGCCTGCACCTTTCGGCAATGACCACACCGATCAACCCGGCGGCAGGGAGAGCCCCATCGATGCAACGCTGGCACCGACCGAAACCCCGCGCTGAGCAAGGCGCAACCGACGGCGCCCGCGCCGAAACCGCCGCGGAACTGTGGTTGCGCGCACGCGGTCTGACCACGGTTGCGCGCAACTGGCGCTGCAAGGCGGGGGAAATCGACCGTGTCATGTTCGATGGTGCAACGCTGGTGTTTGTCGAAGTACGCCTGCGGTCGCGCGCCGATTTTGGCGGCGCTGCAGCTTCGATCACACCGCACAAACAGCAGCGTGTGATTCGGGCGGCCCAATTATTTTTGTTGCAGAATCCGCAGTTTCAGCAGCACGCCTGCCGCTTCGATGTCATGCTGGCCGCCGCGCCCGACGAATGGTCGTGGCTGCGCGATGCTTTTTCCTGAATGGACATGCGCCTTGAATGTCCCGTGTATTGATGACCAGTTATATTGAATGAACAACCCCATTAAATGAACAGCTCGTCCGAATGAATAGCACCGAACTGATTGTCGAGACTTTTCACCAGCATCTCGACTGCACCATGCAGTCGATGGAGGCCCTGGCGCCGTCGATTGCCGAAGGCGCGGAATTGATGACCCAGTCGCTGCTGGGCGAAGGCAAGATCCTGTGTTGTGGCGAGGGCAGTGCGGGTTTGCTTGCACAACATTTTGCGACGTCCCTGCTCAATCGTTTTCAGCGCGAACGCCCGAGCCTGCCGGCGCTCGCGTTAAGCAGCGATGCGGCCACGCTGACTGCCATCGCCGCCGACAATTCGTTCAATGAAATTTTTGCGCGCCAGCTGCGTGCGCTGGCGATGCCGCAGGATGTGTTGCTGCTGATCAATCCCGGCAGCGGCAGCGGCACCGCGCTGCAAACCTTGCAGGCGGCACACGACCGCGGCCTGCAGGTGGTGGTGATCGGCCCCGAAGAAGATAGCGATTTGCAGGCCCTGCTGTTACCCGAAGATCTGGAGCTGCGTATCGCCGGCAATCGTGCGCGTTTTATCGAAGTCGCCCTGATCGCACTCAACTGTTTATGTGAAACCATCGAACTGCAATTATTTGGAGCTGAGGTATAACGATGCCCGTACAACAAATGCCGACAAAATCTTTTTCTCTGCGCTGCGGCGCGGCACTGACCGTGGCACTGCTGGTACTTGGCGGCTTGAGCGGTTGCGCCACCAATTCGACCGATGCACGCAGCCGCTCACTGGGCACCAAGATCGACGACCAAGTGATTGAACACAAGGTTGACGATGACATCCAGCACGCCAATGTGCGTATGCGCGAAGCACATATCGACGTCACCAGCTTTAATGGCGCCGTGTTGCTGGTCGGCCAGATTCAGGACGAAGAACTGCGTCAACTCGCAGCGCAGACCGCTGCCAACGTGCCGAATGTACGGCGTGTTTACAACGAGCTGACGGTCGGCCCGGACAATGGTTTTGCCGCACATGCCTCCGACGCGCTGATCACCAGCAAAGTTAAAAGCCAGCTGTGGGCACAGGAGTCGATCAAGGACGGCAGCATGGTTGTTCTGACCGAAGCCGGCGTGGTGTATCTGATGGGCATCGTCAGCCGCGAGCAGGCTGATCTCGCCGCCCAGGTTGCCCAAAATATTGCCGGCGTGCAGAAAGTGGTAAGGCTATTTGAAGTCATCGGCGAGCCCGGCAGCAATTAATCGCTCGGGATAAAAGCGTGCGGGAGGCGCTGCGGACGGAATGCAACTCCCGTATAAAAAGACGCTGGCAGCTGAAACGATCTGCGC
>JBEVMI010000043.1:0-8688 GCA_040508685.1 Spongiibacteraceae bacterium | reverse complement strand
GGCCTGATCGGTTCGATCGCGGCGCAAACCAACCTGCTGGCACTGAATGCGGCGATCGAAGCGGCGCGTGCCGGCGACCAGGGCCGCGGGTTTGCGGTGGTGGCGGATGAGGTGCGCAATCTGGCCGGTCGCACCACATCGGCGACCAACGAAATTCGCGAGATCATCGAGAGCATTCAGGAAAATGCCCGCGATGCGGTGGTGACGATGGAAGGCGGCGTGCAGGGTGTCGAAGAGGGTTTGCGGATGGCCGAGGAAGCGGCGTCCGACAACTCCGGCGTCAACGACATGGTCGCGCAGATGATGGCGGCGCTGGAGCAGATCGCCAACTCCAGCGATAACCAGTTCGCCAGCGCACAGGGCGTCGCCAATTACACCGCCGAATTGCAGACTGCCGCAGTCGCCGTGCGTGCCAGTACCAACTCGGTCAGCAACACCGCCAATCGTCTCGAAAAGCTGGTCGGTCAATTCCAGGTCAGCGCGGCGGCAGATCGCCGTTAAGTCCGCGCCGCGCAGGGTCGGTCTGATTGTCCGTATAAATAAAAACGGCCGCTCGATGCGGCCGTTTTTATTGGTGGGCTGCAGTTAGCAGCGTCAGCAGCGTTAGCGTGTGCCGTAGACGACCAAGGTTTTTCCTTTTACGTTGACCAGGCCCTGCTCTTCCAGGGTTTTCAGTACACGCCCCACCATCTCGCGCGAGCAGCCGACGATCCGACCGATTTCCTGGCGCGTAATCTTGATCTGCATGCCGTCCGGGTGGGTCATTGCGTCCGGTTGTTTGCACAGGTCGAGCAGCGTGCGGGCGACGCGGCCGGTGACGTCGAGGAAGGCGAGGTCGCCGACCTTGCGGGTGGTGAGCCGCAGCCGCCGCGCCATCTGATTGCCGATCGCAAACATGATGTCCGGATGTCTGTCGCCGAGCTCGCGGAATTTGGCGTAACTGATTTCGGCGACTTCGCATTCGGTCTTGGCGCGCACCCAGGCGCTGCGGGAGTCCTCGGGGTCGAACAAACCCATCTCGCCGAAAAAGTCGCCGTCGTTGAGATAGGCGACGATCATCTCGCGGCCATCGTCGTCTTCGATCACGACGGTGACCGACCCCTTGATGATGTAATACAACGAGTCGCTGGCGTCACCGGCATAGATGATCGTGCTTTTGGCCGGATAACGACGGCGATGACAGTGCCCGAGAAACTCTTCGAGATTTTTGAGTGCGGGCTTGAGCGAGACAGTAACCACAGGGCAACCCTTCAATTTTGAATTCGACTATCTCGCGGGGGCCGGAGCTTCCAACGTGCCGGTAATACGTGCCGGTAATAATAGTCTTCTCGCTCGATATTGCCAGACGCGGAAGGCACTTAGGTCGCTGTGATAAGCTGCCGCACCCCGATTCGACAGGTGAATGAAACATGCTCAATGCATCCGTGAAATGGATAGGCGGTGCGGCTTTTGTCGGCGAGTCCGGCAGCGGTCACGCGGTGGTGATGGACGGTCCGGCCGATCACGGCGGCCGCAACATCGGTGTGCGTCCGATGGAGATGCTGCTGATCGGTATGGGCGCCTGCTCATCGGTTGATGTGGTCGGCATCTTGCAGAAATCGCGGCAGGACGTGATCGACTGCGTGGCGCATCTGGAAGCCGACAGGGCCGATGCGGTGCCGGCGGTGTTCACCAAGATCCGCATGCGTTTTGTCGTCACCGGTCGCAACCTGAAAGAAACGCAGGTCAAACGTGCGGTGGAACTGTCGGCGGAAAAATATTGCTCGGCGTCAATCATGATGCAAAAAGCCGGCGTCGAAGTGACGCACAGCTATGAAATTGTCGAAGCCGGTGCGTAAATAAATCTTCTGAATTTGTGAGGTGGTGCACATGACCACGGCGGCCAAAAACGCGGTGAACGGGACGCGCCCGACAAATACGGCGGGCTTGCGCCATGTCGCCTTGTTTGCGCTCAATTTCGACGCGACCGTCGCGTTCTACACGGACCTGCTCGGCATGCGGGTCGAATGGCAGCCAGACGCCGACAATACCTATCTGTGCTCCGGCAACGACAACCTCGCCATCCATCGTTTCAAAGGCGATGGCGCGCGCGATCCCGCGCAGCAGCGGCTCGACCACATCGGCTTTATCGTGCAGACGCCGGAACTGGTCGATGTGTGGTTCGAGTTTTTCCGGCAGAACGGCGTGCGCATCCTGGCAGCACCGCGCACCCATCGCGACGGGGCGCGCAGTTTTTATTGCCTTGATCCCGACGGCACCTCGGTGCAGATGATCTATCACCCGCCGATCAGCGGACTGACATTCAAGCCGTCGGTTTAGCTGCCGGTTCAGAACCTCGACCAGTGACAGGCCATTATTTTTAATCGCGTCGAGCGTCGCTCAAACGTAATACGTACTGTTCGTCATCACCCGCGACATTTGTGTCATCGCGCGTTTCACCCAGCGTGGAAAATCCACGCCGCCCGCTTCCAATGCTTTAGTGCCGTGATGTTTTTCATCGACCAGCATCTGCTGCAGCACGGCGCGGCTTTTTTGTTCGTGTTCGGGTAGTGATTGCAGATGATGTTCGATGTGCTGGCAGACCTGCTCTTCCGTCGCCGCGACAAAACCGAGACTGATGCGATCGCTGATGGCCCCGGCAATGGCGCCGAGCGCGAATGATGTGCCGTAAAAAATCGGATTCAACAGGCTGGTGCGATCGCCGAGTTCGCGCAGACGCTGGTCGCACCAGGCAAGGTGATCGGTTTCCTCGCGCGCCGCCTGATCCATGGCATTGCGCACGCCGGGTTTGCGCGCCGTCAGCGCCTGGCCCTGATACAGCGCCTGCGCGCAGACTTCGCCAGTGTGATTGATGCGCATCAGGCCCGCGGTATGGCGGCGTTCGCGTTCGCTCAATGCGGTTTCGTCGGCGCCGGCGGCGGGGCTGGCGCGTTCGGCGCGCGCGGCACCGGGCAGCAGCGTGCGCAGGGTTTGATCGAGGCTGACGATAAGGTGGTCGACGGACGAGAGCTGGCGCTGGGTCATGGTGATTTCCGTTGGGCTGAGCAGACGGATGGATGTCGGGAGTGGGCGTTATTGTACGGCCGGCGCAACCTCAGTTGGGCGTGACGGGCAGGTTGCAACCGGTCCAGTGCGCGAGCAGTTCGCGCAATGATTGCAGTCGCACCGGCTTTACCAGATGGGCGTCCATCACCGCGGTGCGCGCGCGCTCGCCCAGTTCTTCCAGCGTGTTGGCGGTCAGCGCGATGATCGGTGTCGGCACCACGCCGCGGTTCTGTTGAATTTCGCGAATGCGTTGCGCAGCTTCAAAACCATCCATCACCGGCATATCGCAGTCCATAAAAACGATATCGAACGTCTGGCGCTGAAAAGTCTCCACCGCCTCCTGACCGTTGACCGCCGTGGCGTGAGTGGCGCCGAGTTTGCTCAGCATGCCCTGCAGTACCTGCGCGTTGATGGGGTTGTCCTCGGCGATCAGGCAGTGCAGCGGCGCGGCGCTTGGGGTGCGATGGCGTTGCGGCAGCGGCTGATTGATTTCTTCCAGCAGCGCGAGTTGCAGGCTGGTCTGGTCGATCGGCTTCAGCAGTACGCGGCGTACGGCCAGCGTTTGCGCCAGCAGTGCGTGTTCGGCCTCGGGCAGCGTCGACAGCAGGATCACCGCGCGCGGCAGCCCGGCTTCGCGCAGGCGGCTGTGGCTGTCGATATCGGCGAGTTCGGGCAATTCGGCATCGAGCAACAGCAGCTCCACCGGTTCGCCGATGGTGTGTTGATTGTTGAGCCGGGCCAGTCCCTCGCTCAGGGTCGCGGCGCCGTGCACATGCATGCCCCAGTGGCTGGCCTGGCGCTGCACCACTTCGCGAAAGGTCGCGCTGTCGTCGATGATCAACAGCTGGCGGTGCCGCAGATTCTGTTCGGGTTCACCAGCGTCGCGCATGCGTTCGATCGCCGCCAGCGACAATTCAAAACTGACGCGCCAGATATTGTCGGTGATCTGTGGAATGTGAATGCTGCCGTCGAGGGTCGCGATCAACTGGCGGGCGATGGCCAGCCGCAGCGCCGGATCGGTTTCCATATTCGGGCGCACCAGCTCGGTGGCGATGTTGCCGTGCGCCGTCAACGCGAAATGCTGGCGACGACCGCGGCCGTCGACGCGCAGCAGAATTTCGCCGCCGCGAAATCGCGACAACGCGTGATGCATCAGTTGCAGCAACAACTGCCGCAGCCGGGTCTGGTCGCCGCTGACATAACGCGGCAGGCCGGGCGCGAAGTCGGTGATCAGTTCCAGCGCGCGACTGCTGGCGAGACCGCGGAAACCTTCGACGCATTCCGCGATCAACGCGTGCAGATCGAAGCTGCCGCGCTGCAGCGGATCGCCGCCGAAATCGAGACGGCTGATGTCGCTCATTTCGTTGACCGCATTCAGCAGTTCGCTGCCGGCGCGCTGCATGGTGTCGAGGCTGTCGTGCTGCGCTGCGGACAGCGGTGTGTCCTGCAACATTTCGATCATTCCGAGGACACCGCTGACCGGTGTGCGAATGCGGTGTGCCATCGCTGCGGTGGATTCGGTGCGGGCGCGGCTTTCGGCCTCGGCGACTGCGACGGCGCGATGCCGATCGGCCTGCTGGTCGATGCGGTCGAGCGTACGCAACATCAGCGCCAGCATCAGCAGCAGAATTTCGATGGCGGCGCAGGCCGTCACCAGTCCCAGCAGAGGCAGGCCGAGTGTGTTCTGCGTCAGCACGATGAGGGCGATCAGCACACCCGCCAACGTTATGCCGCCACGCGCCGCTGCGTACGTCAACAGTGCGCGGTCGTAGCGCTGAAAACAGGCCAGCGTCGGCGCGATGGCTGTCAGCAGCGTCGCCGGCAACAACACCAGCAGCACGCTGTAAAAAGTCAGCCATGCCGGGTGCAACGCCAGCGCGATGGCGGCGCCAATTTCCAGTACGAAAGCCGCGCGCAATACCTGTGGCCAGCGGCGGGACCCGCTCGGCCAGGCCGGAAATTGCAGCGTGATTTGCAACGCGGCGGACGACGCCAGAATCCAGCAAATCGCCAGCGACCGCGAAAACGCGAAACCCCAGTCGCCAGCTGCCCGCCAATAAACCAGTGCGGGCAATAGATGGAGAGCCGTCAACACGGCCAGCCCCAGATAGATTCGATCGCGTGTCAGCAATGCGCAGATCAGCGCGATGATCAGTAGCATCGCCAGCAGGCCGGATGCCGCGCCACCGAGCCAGCTCTGCTGATCCGCGAGTGTCAGGAAATGGTCGAGGCTGAACATTTGCAGCGAGCTTTTGGTCAGGGGATTGCCGCCGGTGCGCAGATAGAACAACACGCTGGCGCGGGCGGGCACGCGGACTTCGTAGAGACCCACCAGCGGATCGTGACGGTCGGTGAGCAGCGGCACCAGCGCCGCGCTGGTCGAGCCGGAGATGGCCAGCGCCTTCGCATCTGCCGGGGGTCGCACTTGCAGAATCAGTGTCTGGGGTTCGTGGCGTGGGTTGATCAACCCGAAACGCAGCCAGTGGCGCTGCCGTGACGGGCCGAGATTATCGGCTGCCAGCGGATGAAATTGCGGCGCGAGTTGCTGCGGGTTGGCGACACTGCCGGCGTCGGCGTCGAGGACGTCGAGATAATTGGCGAGATCAATCTGCTGAAACTCGCGATCGAGCACCAGCGCGGGAGCTGCGTGCAGAGGCGAAGCCGGCAATACGCACGCGAGCAAGCAGTAAATGCCGGTCAGCGCCGCGCCGATCCATGCTCTACCGCGTGCCGCCGATCGTTGCATCGACTCGCCCTGTCCGTCTGGTTTCGAGTGTTGTCCGGGAATTTATTGTTGTTCGCGCGCGATGGCCCGGTAACCGATATCGCGACGGCAAAAACCGCCTTGCCAGTGAATTTGATCGACCTGAGCGTAGGCCAGCTGCTGCGCCTGCGCCACGGTGGTGCCGAGCGCGGTCACGCACAACACGCGGCCACCGGTGGTGACAACATTATTCGCGGCGTCGAGTTGGGTACCGGCGTGAAATACTTTTACCACGGCATTTACCGCAGCACTGTCCGGTGCCGGCAAACCGCTGATGACATCGCCCTTGCGATAGTCGCCGGGATAACCGCCGGCGGCGAGCACCACCCCCAGCGCCGGCCGCGGATCCCATTGCGCATCGACCTGATCGAGTTTTTTATCGAGCGCGGCATCGCACAGCGTGGCGAGATCGGATTGCAGGCGCAGCATGATCGGCTGCGTTTCCGGATCGCCGAAGCGGCAGTTGTATTCGATGACCTTAGGACTGCCGTCGGCCATCACCATCAGGCCGGCGTATAAAAATCCGGTATACGAATTGCCTTCCGCCGCCATGCCGCGCACGGTCGGATAAATGACTTCAGCCATCGCGCGTCGAAACACCGCATCGGTAACAACGGGTGCCGGCGAATACGCGCCCATGCCGCCGGTATTGGGGCCGGTGTCTTGATCGCCGACGCGTTTGTGATCCTGGCTGGTCGCCATCGGCAGCACGTGTTCGCCGTCGACCATAACGATAAAACTGGCTTCCTCACCGTCGAGAAATTCTTCGATGACGACGCGCGAACCCGCCTGACCAAATGCATTGCCGGACAACATATCGCGCACTGCCTCTTCGGCTTCTTGCACGGTCATCGCGACAATCACGCCTTTACCGGCTGCGAGGCCATCGGCCTTGACGACGATCGGTGCGCCGTTCTTGCGAATGTAGGCGAGCGCGGGTTCGATCTCGGTAAAGTTTTGATAAGACCCGGTCGGAATTTTATGGCGCGCGAGAAAATCCTTGGTAAATGCCTTCGAGCCTTCGAGTTGTGCCGCGCCTGCAGTGGGACCAAAACAGCGCAGGCCGCGCGCGCTAAACGCATCGACCACACCGGCGACGAGCGGTGCTTCCGGGCCGACGATGGTGAGTTCGACCTGGTTGGCTTCAACGAAAGCGATCAGCTTGTCGAAGTCGAGCGGATCGATCGCCACATTCTCGACTTTGTTTTCGGTCGCGGTACCGCCGTTGCCCGGCGCAACAAAAACTTTTTCGATACGCGTTGCCTGCGCTACTTTCCAGGCCAATGCATGTTCGCGTCCACCGCTGCCGATAATCAAAACTCTCATTGCACCCAACTCATTCTTCAGTTGCTGTAAAAATCAAGGACGCTTTCTCAGTGACGCGTTCTCAATGACGGAAGTGCCGCATGCCCGTAAACACCATCGCCATGCCGTGTTCATCAGCCGCTGCGATCACTTCCTCATCGCGAATCGAACCGCCCGGCTGAATCACGCAGCTGATGCCATTCTTCGCCGCATTATCGATACCGTCGCGGAACGGGAAAAAGGCATCGGATGCCATCACCGCACCTTTCACTTCCAGCTTCGCGTGTTCGGCCTTGATCGCCGCGATGCGCGCGGAATTGACGCGGCTCATCTGCCCGGCGCCGACACCGATGGTGCGACCCTCTTTGCCGTACACGATCGCATTCGATTTCACATATTTTGCGACCTTCCACGTAAACAACAGATCGCGAATTTCCGCTTCGGTCGGTACACGTTTGGTCACGACTTTCAGATCGCCCGCGCTGACCATGCCGAGATCGCGATCCTGCACCAGCAGGCCGCCGTTGACGCGTTTGAAATCCCATGCCGGCAATTGTTTGGTCAGCTCGCCGCAAATCAGCAGCCGCACATTTTTCTTTTCGGCAACGATCGCGCTGACGCCATCGGCGACGCTCGGTGCAATGATCACTTCGACGAACTGGCGATCGACAATCGCTTTGGCGGTCGCAACATCGAGCTGACGGTTGAAGGCAATGATGCCGCCGAATGCGGACTCGGTATCGGTCACAAACGCGAGGTCATAGGCTTCGCCGATCGTATTCGCAACCGCGACGCCACATGGATTCGCGTGTTTGACGATCACACAGGCTGGCTGCTCGAATTGTTTGACACATTCCAGCGCGGCATCGGTGTCGGCGATGTTGTTGTACGACAGCTCCTTGCCTTGCAACTGTTTTGCGGTGGCAATGCTGTTTTCCTTCGGGGCTTTTTCCACGTAAAAAGCTGCAAGCTGATGTGGGTTTTCGCCGTAGCGCATTTCCTGGGTTTTGTTCAGTTGCAGGTTGAGCGTGCGCGGGAATTGTTCGCTGCCACCTGGCACGCGGCGGCCGAAATAATCGGCAATCGCACCGTCGTACGCCGCGGTATGTTCGTAGGCTTTGATCGCGAGATCGAAACGCGTCGCATATTTCGTCGCACCGTTGTTGGCTTTTAATTCATCGAGAATCGCCGAATAGTCGGAAGCATTGACGACGATATTTACGAACGGATGATTTTTCGCCGCCGCACGCACCATGGTCGGACCGCCGATATCGATATTTTCGATGGCATCGGCCAGCGAGCAATCCGGCTTCGCTACGGTCTGCTCGAACGGATACAGGTTTACCACCACCATGTCGATCGGTTGGATGCCGTGTTCGCTCATCACTGCGTCGTCCTGGCCGCGACGGCCGAGAATGCCGCCGTGCACTTTCGGGTGTAGTGTTTTGACGCGGCCATCCATCATTTCCGGAAAGCCGGTGTAATCCGACACTTCAGTCACGGCGACAGCGTTGTCTTTCAGCAATTTGTAGGTGCCGCCGGTGGACAGCAGCTCGACGCCGAGCGCGGTGAGT
>JBEVMI010000486.1:0-4521 GCA_040508685.1 Spongiibacteraceae bacterium | reverse complement strand
AGCGTCGCGCTTATGCAGGGCGCGCAGAGCTGGAGTAAACTGCGGCGCCCCGCAACCGATCAGCGCCGGGCATCCGAGGCTTATGTCATGCAAAAAACCACCGTCATGGACGCATCCCAGCTGGAAGATTGGCTTGAGAAAGCCAGCATCGAGCATTACACCTGCGATCAGTGCAACGGCTTGCATTTACCGCGACTGCAGGAGCTGGAGGGTGTGGTCGACAGCCGCCTGTTTGTCGAATCGTGGGGTATTTTGCTGAGCACCGAATTTGTGATCCGGCCCACCGCGATGCTGGTGGTCGCCGCCGACAGCGGGCGCCTGAACATGGATTACCCGACCCTGAAACTGTTTCTCGATGTCGTCGACGATGCCATGCCGCAACTGGTCACCGGCGCAACGCTGCTCACCGGTGCCGGCGTTACCCCGGAGCAATTCCGGCTGTTTATCAGTTCCACTGTGGACGCCGTCACGCAGGTCGGCGCCGAACTGGCCCACCTCGATTATCTGCTGCCGGAAGAGGGCAGCGAACCGCCGGCCCGACAGTCGCACGTGCACTGATCGCCCCACACTGAAGGTATTGATCCCCCAGTAATTACTCGCATTTCGGACTTATTGCGAAAACTGTTCCCGTAAACTGGAACAGATGTAATACCGCATATAGACTTCTGCCATTCCGTAAAACGTCAGTCAGAGGTTTCCGATGCGCACAGGCTACATTTCGACCCTGGTCTGTGCCTTATTGGCGGGTTATGGCGGAACGGCAGCAGCGCAAACCGAAGACTTCTTTGACCTGTCTCCTAACGACCTGTCCAAACTCAAGGTCACCGCCGCGTCGGCCTTCACTGAGTCCGCTCTCGACAGCAGCGCCACCGTCAGTGTCGTCAAACGCGAGGACTGGGAGCGCCGCGGCGCCCGCAATTTGCCCGATGCCGTCATGCACGCGCCCGGGGTCATGCTGTTGCAGCCTCCTTCCGGCGGCAAACTGATCCAGGTTCGCAGTTACGATTCCTCCTCCCTGCGCGGCCGCGCCACGCTGATTGACGGCGTGCCGATCAATACTTTCGCCTTCGGCTCCGAAGTGTTCTCGAACGCCGAACTGCAGCTGCCGGTACTCGACAGCCTCGAACTGGTGCGCGGTCCCAGCTCCATTCTGTACGGCAGCGATGCCTTCCACAGCGCATTGTTACTGTCGACTTACCGCAGCGATGCGCCCGAATTTTTACTGTCGGGCGAGGCGGGCTCGAACGACTATCAGCAGGCCGCGTTGCGCGCCAGTCAGCCGCTGGGTGACAACCAGTCCCTGCAGACTGCCATCTCCGCCACGCATCAGGGCGATCAGCACGCGCGGTACGATTATCGGACCGTGGCCGGCACCATCGCTGAAACCGAGCGCGCACAGAATTACGACGCCGCCAGTGCCTTGCTGCGCTGGAGTGGCAAGGTCGACAAGATCAATCACGCGCTCGAATTGTTCATCGACAAGACCGATGCCAACGAATTTCCCGGAGCGGGCAGCGCCGGGGGCGACACGCGCAACTTTGACGTGGCCAAACACAACGCCGAGCTATGGCTGCTGAAGGGTCAGCTCGATGGCGATCTTACGGCGGGATGGGACTGGCGCTGGGATGCCTATTACTGGCGCAACGATTACGGCCAAAGTTATCTGTTGCCGGCCAATGCTGCCGCGACAATTTTCTTCGAGGACGAGCAGCAATATCTCGAACACCGCAACGGCACCAGCTTTCGCGTGACGCAATCCGACTGGCAGGCATTGGGCGGCAAAACCCAACTGGCCCTTACCGCCGGTTACGAACAGGCCGCTATCGACGACCACGATTATCGGCGCGCACGCCTCGACGGCGGCCCCATCGGCCAGCCGGCACTCGATTACAGCGGGCTGGATCAATCGATTGGCAGCCTGTCGGTCGAAGGGAAAACACGTTGGGCCGACGGCCGCTGGCAGTTGATTTACGGTGGTCGCATCGACGACTACTCCACCTTTGGCGGCCAGACGTCACCGCGTCTCGGGCTGATCTGGATACCCGCCACTGACTACAGTTTCAAGGCGCTTTACGGAGGCGCTTTTCGCGCACCCAACGCCAACGAGTTGTTGGGCACGAGTACCGTTTCCGGCGATAACGATCTGAAGCCGGAGACACTCGACAACTACGAACTCGCCTTTGCAATGGTTCGTGGACGCTGGCGCCTGGAGCTGGTCGGTTTTGAGAGCAAATGGCACGACCGCATCATTCTCAGCAGCGACCCCTCTGCGTTAAATCAGTTGCGTTACGCCAACGTCGGGGAGAGTGAATCGAAAGGGGCCGAATTATCGGCGACCTACATCAATGATCGCTGGCGTCTCGAGTTCAGCGGGTCGAGCATTGCCAATCGCAACCTCGACACCGATATGAAGTCCACCATTTTTCCCGAATGGATCGTCAACGTCGGCGCCGGTTACCGTTGGCCAACCCAAAAAATCGAGCTCTTCGTCAACAACCGCTGGCACCAGGACGTCAAGGTCGGCGACCCGGGTTTGACCACTCAACAATTCGACAACGCAGGTGTATTTTTCCGCACCGACATCACGCTGAAACAACAATGGACAGCGGAGTGGTCCGGGCGTCTTGCGGTGCGCAATGCTTTTGACCGCGAAAATATCTGGCCCGCGGTTGTTAACAACCGCGGCGGCGTTATCGATATCGAACGCCAGGTTGCGTTCGAACTCGAGTACCGCCCGCACAACTAAAAACAACATTAACTGTCCATGGCAACTGCTTAATTGTTGACGAGCCTCTCATCTCTCAAAGTAAACTAAGGCAATAACGCAGCTTTTTGAGAGGCTTCACATTTCCTTTGTGTATTCTGACGAAATACCCGCACCGGCTGGACGAGACGTAATGGTTTCAGCGCTTCCGTTGCCCTCTTCTTACACGGATAGTTTTAAGCGGCAATTCGATATTCAGCTCGCCTCCTCCGATGAGCTTCGCCAACGCGTCTTTGATCTGCGTTTTCGCGTCTTTTGCGAAGAGCTCGGTTATGCGATGAAAAATCGCGACGGCCTCGAAAGCGACGCTCATGATCAGTCCAGCCTGCATTGCCTTGTGCATCACCTGCCCACGCAAACCGATGTGGGCTGCGTGCGCGTGGTATTACCGCGTGAACGCGGCGGTGGCCTGCCGTTCGAAACGTTCGGTTTGCGTTATGTCGACCGCAAATTGCTCGACTGGAGCAAACTTGATCCAACCAGATGCTGCGAGCTGTCGCGCCTGGCGGTGATTGATGAATTTCGCCGGCCCTTGGCGCTCAGTGACGCCAATGCCCCGGTCGGCGCCACCACTTCCGCAAATAGGCGCAGCCGTCTGCAGCTGCCGTCCGTCGGACTTGCGCTGTATCAGGCAACCATAGCACTGACATTGCAGCATCAATTCGAATGGGTATTCATGGTCGGCGAACCACGCTTGCAACGCCATGTGCTGACTTTTGGCATTCACATGCGCCAGGTCAGCCCTACGTTTGAATATTTCGGCCAGCGCGCGGTGTTCGTCACCACCATGGCGGACACGCTGGCAACGATCGATGCCTGGGACAGCGATAAAAAGGATTTGTATCGATTTGTAAACCAGCGCCTGACGGGAAATGTGGCTGACCTGATCAGCGATACCGCCAGAAATATCGGCTGACGCGCCGATTCAGATATTCGCCACCGTCTTAAACGGCAACAACCCACACGCCTCCTGCCGATATCGCTCAATGTCGATGCGCTCGCGCGCAACAAAATCCGCCACTGCCCGCCGCAGCACCGGCTGCTCCACCCAATGCAACGAATAGGTCGCGATCGGTTCGAAACCGCGTTGAATTTTATGTTCGCCCTGCGCGCCCGGATCAAAGTGTTGCAATCCCTCGCGAATGCAATAGTCGATGCCCTGGTAGTAACAGGCCTCGAAATGCAGAAACTCGAATTCGCGCGCACACCCCCAGTAACGCCCGTACAAGGTCGAGCGATCCCTGAAATTCAACGCCCCTGCCACCGTCTCGCCCTGCCACTGTGCGGTAATCAGCACAATCTGGTCGCGCAATGTGCGGCCGATTTCCAGAAAAAACTCGACCCCGAGATAACCACCGTGGCCGCTGCGTTTGGCGTAGGTCAGCTGGTAGAAATGGTGGAAACGGCGCCAGTCGGCGGCGCTGATTTCCGCGCCCTCCTGCACCCGCAGCGCCAATCCCTGCTCGGTGACGCGTTCGCGCTCCTTGCGCAAATTTTTGCGCTTGCGCGAATTGAATGTCGCCAGAAAATCATCGAATGAGTTAAAACCGCGATTGAACCAGTGATATTGCACGCCAACACGCTGCGCCAGTTGCCGGGCGGCAGGGCTGCTGCGCAAGGTCTCGTCGGGAAACAGTAAATGAAACGTGGAAAGGCCGTCATCGCCGACCCGCTTTTTTATCGCGCCGAACAGGTGCGCCAGGATCGCAGCGACATCCTCACCTGGCGCAATCAACACGCGCGGACCGGTGGCGGGC
>JBEVMI010000485.1:0-4476 GCA_040508685.1 Spongiibacteraceae bacterium | reverse complement strand
GCGCAGCAGCGACCAGGCGGCGCGCTCTGCCAGCATGACGGTCGTGGCGTGCGTGTTAGCCGTCACGAGTCCCGGCATGACCGAGGCATCGATAACCCAGAGGTTGTTCATGCCGTGCACTTCCATGTTGCCGTTGACGACCGAATCCTCGGCACTGCGGCCCATGCGGCAGGTGCCTACCGGGTGATAGGCGGAGTTGCCCGCGTTCTTCGCATATTGCAGCAGTTCTTCGTCGCTTTGCACGCCGGCGCCCGGACCGATCTCATCGCCGCGAATGCCATCGAAGGCCTTTTGTTCGAACACGGAACGACACATGCGCATGCCCCCCACAGTCGTCTCGCGGTCTACGGCATCGGTGAGAAAGTTGCCGACAATGTGTGGCTGCGTGGCGATGTCGGGTGTGGTGATGTGCACCTGGCCAGACGAGCGCGGGCGGCCGGGATACATGCACAACATGGCGCCGGGCTGTTTTTCGAGGACAGCCGTTTGCTTGCGGCCCGTGCTCAACCCGAAACTGCACGGCATGCCGATGAATTGAATCGGCTGTTCGCCGGCACTGGTCTTGACCAGCGCCTGTCCGCCGACCTGCGATGGCGAGCCGCCGAACAGGCCGTTCTTGAACAGCAGGTACTGCAGCAGATTGCGCGCTGCGCGCCAGCCGCGTCCCTCCTCATTAAAGCTCGTGGTATTGACGATGCGGCGTACGACCGGAATCAGGAAATGATCGCGCAGGTTCTCGCCGATGGCGGGCAGGTCATGGACAACGGGAATGCCAAGCTGCTGCAGACGAGCGCCCTGGCCGACGCCTGACACTTCGAGTAATTGCGGACTGCCGATGACTCCGGCGCTGAGTATGACGCCTGTCGTGGCGGTTGCTTCCTGGCTTTTCCCATCGGCGATGAAGCGTACGCCGGTGGCGCGTTTGCCTTGGAAGAGTATGCGCTGCGTGAACGCACCGGTTATCACGGTCAGGTTGCTGCGCTTTTGCGCGGTATGCAGATAGGCCGCCGCCGAACCGCAGCGCGTGCCGTTACGCAAATAAATCTGGCCACGACCCATGCCGCGCGGAATCGGCTCCGCATTAAAATCCTCGACGCGACCGATGCCGGACTGTTCCGCACCTTCGAGCATGCGCTCGCTGAGCGGATGCCAGGATTTGTTGAATTCAACCGCGATCGGGCCATCGTGCCCGCGCGCCGGGCTATTGGTTCCGGAGAAGGTTTCTATCTTGCGAAACCAGGGTTCTACATCATCCCAGCCCCAGCCTGCATTGCCTGCGTCGCGCCACGCATCGAAATCGGACGCGAGACCGCGCACGAAAAACATGGCGTTGATCGAACTCGATCCGCCGAGCACCTTGCCGCGCGGACAGCTGAGAATACGCTGGCCAAGTCCCGGCTCGGGTGCAGACTTGAAGCGCCAATCGAATTTCGGATTGTCGACAAGATACGCAAAACCCAATGTCGATTTGACGAGCATATTGCGGTCGCTGGGGCCGGCCTCCAGTAACAGCACACGGTGGTTACCGGATTCGGTCAAGCGATTGGCAAGGACACAGCCGGCGGAGCCGGCGCCGACGATGATGTAATCGTATTGCACGGATAAATTTCCTGCATTGTTATGGGTGTGGCCGACCAGATTGCAGTCGGTTAGATACGTTCAAAAGTGATGGGCAATTTGCTGAGGCCGCGCGCAAAGCTGTGGACAACGAGTTCCGGTTCGCCAGCCAGCCGCAAATTTTTCACGCGCGACAGCAGCACGCGAAACACGGTGCGCAGCTCAGCGCGGGCGAGTGCATTGCCAACGCAAAAATGCGTGCCGAAACCGAATGCGACATGTTGATTGATGCCACGCCGATCGAGCACGATCTGATCCGGGTTTTCAAAGCGGCGTTCATCGCGATTGGCGGCGCCCCAGCGCAACATCACCGTGGCATCTTTCGGAATTGTCACGCCGCCTACTTCGGTATCCGCAGTAGCGCGGCGGAACAGCGCCTGCAAGGGGGTCGCGAGGCGCAGCGCTTCCTCGACGAAATTCGGAATCTTGTCGGGATTTGCGCGCAACTCATCTTCCAGTCCGGACTCGATCAGATATTCGGTACCCAATGCGATGGTGCTGGTCGTGGTTTCATTGCCCGCTACCAGCAGCCCGGTCAGCGTGCTGACGATCTGAGCTATCGTTGCCGGCTGGCCATCGATTTGTGCATTGGCGATATCGCTGATGATGTTGTCTCTGGGGGCGGCGCGCATTTCTTCGACTTTGCTGGCCAAGTATTTGCGCATCTCCAACAGTTCGAAACCGATTTCGCGGTGACGCTCCGGTGACAGATTGATATCGGCAGAAAAAATCAATGCATCGGACCAGCGTTTGATATCGGCGAGGCGCGAACGATCCACGCCGAGCTGATCGGCGATGACCAAAACCGGTAAGGGCACCGCCAACTCGCTGACAATATCGACATGGCCGTTGGCGATGAATTTGTCGACAAACTCATGGGCGAGATTTTCGATGTAATCGCCAATGGCGTTGATGCGCGACACACGAAACGCCCAGTCCACCAGCTTGCGGTATTGCGTGTGATCCGGCGGATCGTTATCGACCATCGTGCGCACCGGCATCAGATCGGCTTCTGCGTGCAGGCGGTCGATCTCGGTCTTGACCGGCGATTCGCGATGGCCGAGCTGTGTCGTGATATTGGAAAAAAGGCCGGGATTTGCCGCGGCGGCTTTGACATCTTCGTAACGCGTAAGAATGTACATACCGGTGACGGGATCCCGATATACCGGCTGCTCGTCGCGCAATTGTTTATACGCGGCGAAAGGGCAGCGCAGCATGGCGGTGTCCGTGAACGTGATCGGTGTCGATTCTGACATGGGCCTTTCCTCGGATATTTCCGTTATTCAAAGTGGCGTTTAAAAACTCGGGGCCGGTTACTCCTCGTAAAGTGCAAACGTATCCTTGCTGGTGCCGCAGTCGGGGCAACACCAGTCGTCGGGAACATCTTCCCAGGCGGTGCCGGGGGCAATGCCTTCTTCGGGCCAGCCAAGCGCTTGGTCATAGATGAAACCGCAGACTTCGCAGCGCCATTTGTTCATAAATAGTCCTGCCTTAGGCATGAGGAAAAGATCGTCAGCCGGTGCCATCCGCACGGTTGCGCTCCAGGCGTTATCGGCAGCGACGCTGAATAAAAAAAGGACCCGTAATTAACGTCGCCTAATTTAGTTATTGTCGCGCGTTTGAGCAACCATTGTTAACTGTTCAGTCCGCTGTCCAGGCCATGGTGTCTTTAGCACTGCCAGAGGCGGTTAGCGGGGCTTTGAGATTGCCGGTTGTATTATCGCTCATTTATTTGGGTGTCTTCGTTGACGAGGATCCTTTTTTCTGGTCGAATTGGGCAGCATATCAGAGGGCTGATGCGGGGCTTTTCCAGATGTCTTCTGCGCTTTGCCATGCTCTCCAGCTCCAGCTGAATAGCTATAACAGGAGCAGCCATGCAATACGTTCGCCTGGGTAATACCGGTCTGAGGATTTCGCGCATCACGCTGGGCTCGACCCTGTTCGGTGAGTTGATGGACGAAGCGCAGACCACTGCCGTCCTGCACAAGGCGTGGGATCTCGGCATCACTACCATCGACACCGGCAATATCTATGCGGAGAGCCGCGCCGAAACATTGATCGGCAAGTTGGTGCGCGAGCGCCGCGAGCAACTGGTGATTTGCACGAAGGTGGGGTTTCGGATCGGCGATAGCCCCGCCGATCATGGGATGGCATTGAGTGGTCGTCACGATCATTTTGCACGCTGGCAGCAGGGCATTGCGCCGACCGATGCGGGTTTGTCGCGAAAGCATATTATTAAAGCGGCGGAGGATAGCCTGCGGCGTTTGCAAACCGATTATATCGATCTGTATCAGTTGCACCGCTGGGATATGGAGACACCGATCGAGGAAACCCTGCGCGCGCTCGACGATCTCGTGCGTGGTGGCAAGGTGCGTTATATCGGTTGCTCAAATCTTGCTGCGTGGCAATTGTATGAAGCGCTCTGGTGCGCCGACAAACATGAGCTGCCGCGCATGTGTTCGGTGCAGACGCCGTATTCGCTACTGAACCGCGCGGCGGAGCGTGAATTGTTTACGGCGTGTGAGCACGCCGATGTCGGCGTCATTGCGTATGCGGTTCTGGCCGGCGGCATGTTGTCCGGATTGCATAACGAAGGCGCACGGCCTGGCACGGCGATGGCAGCGCGCACTTCATATCAGCAACAGGTCAATCCGCGGATCGTTGCCGCCGTCAATGGGCTGATCGAAAGCGGTCGCAAGCTCGGTCGGTCGCCGGTCCAGCTGGCGGTGAGTGCCGCACTGAAGCAAAAGGCCGTCGCGGCGGTCACGATCGGCGTGCAGTTGCCGGCAGAATTCGAACCCCTGGTCGCGGCGGTGCGACAACCGTTAAGTGATGCCGAGTACACAGAGGTCGCGCAGC
>JBEVMI010000298.1:0-3481 GCA_040508685.1 Spongiibacteraceae bacterium | reverse complement strand
GCCGAGGCGTTAAATCAGCGCCTCTCCGGCGAAACCCTGTACAGCGATGGCTGGGGCAACGATTACACCTGGCTGTCATTATTGTTCGACGCCGCGGGTCTGGTACCGCGGTTTCGGTTGCAGCCTCTGCGATTGCTGTTGAGCGAGGAGCAGGAGCGGCAATGGCATGATGTGCACGCTGCCCTCGGCCGCGAGCTGGTGCTCGAACGCCATCGCGCCAGCAGCGATGCGCGCCTGATCCAGCAGACCTGGCTGCGCACGCTCACGGGCGGCAGTCTGCCCGGCTCCGTCGAGCTTGCAAATGCGCGCCCCGGGTACCGCGGCTGACGCGACGACCTCCGCTATTATTTATCTCGCTATTGCTGGACCCGATGTGCAAACCGTGCCGACAGGTCCCAGCATGTTTGTACTATCACCCCGAGTGTTAAGGAGAAAGCGGTGAACAACGCGCTGCTGGATTTGATTACGTCCAATCGTCTGGAGATGCTCGACGACAATTTGTTTCGGGGGCGTAGTACCTGGGGCAGTAGCGTGCGCATCTACGGCGGGCAGGTGATGTCGCAATCGCTGAGCGCCGCGCAGCAGACTGTGCCGAAAGGATTGGTGCTGCATTCGATGCACGCGTATTTCATGCGCCCCGGCGATCCGGCGCGACCGGTGATTTACGACGTCGAGGCGATTCGCGACGGCAAAAGTTTTGTCACCCGCCGCGTCACGGCGCGTCAGCACGGCCACGCGATCTACAGTTGCGAGGGCTCGTTTCAGAAGGTCGAATCGGGATATGAACACCAGCATCCGATGCCGGATATTGAAGGGCCGGAGACACTGATTACCGATGAAGAGATTTTCGCCAGGCTGCCGGCGGAAGTGCGGCGCCCCACCGACTGGCCCATCGAATATCGCCAGGTCCATCCGATCACCACCATGACCCCGGAGCCGATGGTGCCGCAGAACTACGTGTGGCTGCGCGCGGCCGGTTCGCTGCCCGACGATCTCGCGCTGCATCAGCAATTGCTGGCGTTCGCGTCCGACAATCACCTGCTCGGCACCGCGTTGCGTCCGCACGGACTGCGCGCGATGGCGGAAAACATGCAAGTTTCCACCATCGACCATTCGCTGTGGTTCCATCGCCCGTTCCGGATAGATGACTGGCTGATGTACGAGTTGTACAGCCCGTCGTCGAGCAATGCCCGCGGCTTCAGCCTCGGTAGAATCTTCGACAAACAGGGTCGCCTGGTCGCATCGGCGGCGCAGGAAGGGTTGATGCGGCAGTGGGCCGAGCCCAAGAGTTAAATCTGTGCTACGCCCTCGCAGGCTCCCCGGCCTGCCTTCGGGTGATATGACGCGAAGTCCCCTTGACGATCGCGGTATACTGCCGGCCTTCTTCTTTTCGCAACCCGCACGTGAACCCGCCGGTATGGATATTCAAGCCTATATGCAAGGCGTTGGCCGCGAGGCGCGCCGCGCCTCGCGCGCCATGGCGATGGCCGAAACTGCAGTCAAGAACCGCGCGCTGCTCGCCACCGCCGAAGCCATCGCCAAAGCTCGTGAAAGTATTCTTGCGGCTAACGCTGACGATATGGCGCGCGGCCGTGTCAACGGTCTCGACGCTGCCATGCTCGACCGCCTGGAGCTGAAACCCGCCGGCATCGACGCGATGATCGAAGGCGTCCGTCAGGTCGCCACGCTGGCGGACCCGATCGGTGCCATCACCGATCTCGTCTATCGCCCCACCGGCATCCAGGTCGGCCGCATGCGCGTGCCGCTCGGCGTGGTCGGCATCATCTACGAGGCGCGTCCGAATGTGACCGTCGACGCCGCCAGTCTCTGCATCAAATCCGGCAACGCGACGATTCTGCGCGGCGGCTCCGAAGCGATTTCGGCGAACCAGGCGATCGCCGCGTGTTTGCGCACCGGCCTCGCGGCGGCCGGCCTGCCGGAAACGGCGGTACAGGTTATCGAGACCACCGATCGCGCCGCGGTCGGCGAGTTGATCGCGATGCCGCAATACGTCGACGTGATTGTGCCGCGCGGCGGCAAAGGTTTGATCGAACGCATTTCGCGCGAAGCCAAGGTGCCGGTGATCAAACATCTCGACGGTATTTGCCATGTCTATATCGACGACGGTGCCGATCTCGAAAAAGCATTTCGCGTGGCGTTCAACGCCAAGTGCCAGCGTTACGGCACCTGCAATACGATGGAAACATTGCTGGTCGCGCAGAACGTTGCCACAAAAATTCTGCCGCGCCTCGCCACCGCGTATCGCGAAGAGGGTGTCGAGTTGCGCGGTTGCGAACGCACGCGCGCGCTGCTCGCTGATATACCTTCCATCCAGGTCAAAGCAGCGACGGAAGAGGACTGGGGCACCGAATATCTGGCGCCGATTCTGTCGATTCGCGTCGTCGACGGTATCGATCAGGCGATCGATCACATCAACACCTACAGCTCGCAGCACACCGACAGCATCATCACCGAAGATTATTCGCGCGCACGCCGGTTCCTGCGCGAAGTGGATTCGAGTTCGGTGATGGTGAATGCATCGACGCGGTTTGCCGACGGTTTCGAATATGGCCTCGGCGCCGAAATCGGCATTTCCACCGACAAAATTCACGCGCGCGGCCCGGTCGGCCTCGAAGGTTTGACCTCGCAAAAATATGTGGTGCTCGGCGATGGTCACGTCCGTGAATAAGATAAGCGTGAATGAGTACATCACCATTAGCCCTGTGATTATTCACACCAGCCGCGGCGGTCAATGAATCCGCCGCGCGCCATCGCCCTGTTCGGCGGCACTTTCGATCCCATTCATATCGGACATCTGCGCGCAGCGATCGAGCTGCGCGAGCAATTGGGTTTTGACGAAGTGCGCCTGGTGCCCTGTCATCAACCGCCGCATCGCGCGACACCGGCAGTAGACAGCGCGGCGCGGCGCGCGATGGTGGAAATGGCGATTGCGGGTGAAACGGGGCTGGTGCTCGACGATCGCGAGCTGCGCCGTGCCGGACCCTCTTTTACGATCGATACCTTGGTCGCAACACGCGCCGAAATCGGTGTGGAAGCTGTGCTGGCATTGGTCATCGGCGTCGATGCTTTCGCGGCGCTGGATACCTGGCAGCGCTGGCGCGAGTTACTGGATTTTGCCCATATCGTGGTGATGGAAAGACCCGCGGCGGTACTGCCGCAGACCGGTCCGGTCGCCGAATTGTTATTGCAGTATCGCAGCGATGTGACGGCGTTGCGCACCCGCACCCACGGCGCGATTGTGCCGTTCGCATTGCCGCCGCTGTGGGTGTCGGCGACGGCGCTGCGCGCGTTATTGGCGGCGGGAAATTCGCCGCGTTATCTGCTGCCGGATGTGGTGTGGGCTTATATACGTGAGCACCGTTTGTACAGCGTTAAATAGGACAGCATCAACCAGGTTGGCTTCCCGCGTGTTGCGGGTCGCAAACAATTAAAGAATTTTTTTGAGAGAACGGTTACACAT
>JBEVMI010000464.1:0-5084 GCA_040508685.1 Spongiibacteraceae bacterium | reverse complement strand
TGATCGCCTTCCAACGCCATCTATCTCGACCTTGGCATTCGGAGGGATAATTTTGGGATCTACCGCAATTGAATTATTGGCGGTTACCAATCCAAATCTCCCGATGACGCCGTCACGATACTTGAATGAGGTTGTTTCGCGTGAGGTAACGTGATCCTTCACTCCTCTCGAATTCAGGGTCCAGCCTCCACGCAACTTGTGCAAGGCGATGTATTTCCCATCGGTCGTCATACCGGTTCCTTGCATCGGTACTCCACGGGCGCTATATAAAAAATCTTCCTTGTGGTTTTCATTTAAACCATTTGCTTTGACTAACATCCCAGAGAAATCACTCTCGTTGCATACATGATATCCAGTTATCAAAAAAGTGGATTCGTACCATGCATCTTTAAGGAAAATCTTTAGCGGTATTGACGTAACATCAGGGTTGGTGCAAATCAGTTCCATCCCACCAGCTTCATATGTTTCGATATATACGAAAATCACGCCTTCTTCGTTTGTTTTCCCATTGAAGGTAACCTTATCTTTTTCACGATTCGACTTAAATTTGAGCGCGTGATTTCGAACTGACTTGCCCGTAGAATGCTCGATAAGTTCCGCTTTTACGGTAACCCGGTATAAAACTTTCTTCTCACCATTTACCTTGGCTTTAGTAGGAATTATTGGCAGATAGTCCGAGTGCAGATTCTTCTCAATTGATAGCTTACAGATCATTTCCGCTACGGTAACGTTGACGACGGTTCCTGGGGTAGGATTAGTGTTCCCAGTCGCTACAACTGTTTCTGTCATTTGCACACCTGTAATTTTTAGATCCAAAAAATTCAATAGTTACAGTATGGTGAACCGCTACGCCTCTTCGGGAAGCAGTGTGAGGACTAACGGTGTTTGCGAAGACGTGTACACGCGCTCGGTGAATCCATCCTCATTGCTCACTCCCTCCCAAGTGGTTCCATCCTCGGCTGTGATTCGATAGCGTTTGTTACTGATCGGGGTTTTTCCATCTCTAGAAACCAGACGGAACTGTTCATCAAAGGATTCAATGGGTGCCGAATTTTGTGCCGGTAGATTCAGTGAAGGAACCGGGAAACTGCTGGCTCCGAGGAACTCGAACTTCGCAGCATGCCCCACAAAATTTCCGCTGCTTCCCTGTTCAATGCCCCCGGCATTAAATTTCATATAGCTTCCTCCTCCATTTATGATTATCTCTTCTTTTGCGCTGATGGAGATGCGGTTTGCCGTATGCGTTACATTCAGCTTGGCCAGTAGATTAATGCTGTTCGATAGGGCTTTCACATCAATGTCACCGGCTGCCGCAACTATTCGCATACCTGCTTTATGGACGAATAGACGAAACGTCTGCCTCACGCTTGCAAAAAAACTTCCGTCACTGGCGACCGATATATTTTTTCCACTGGTAAATGCGATGTGTTGCTCACTTGAAACATGAGTACTGCCTTTTGTAGTCGATTCAATTCCAATCGGACTCGCGAGTACCAGATGCGGTGCCGACAACTGCGGAAAGGCTACGCCGTCACTTGTTCCGCCTTTAATGCTCTCATTCTGTTCGTGAAGAACACTAGCGGTCTTCAGCTGATCTTCCCCATCCTGCGCTCCCGCTTGCTGAGCTAACTTTCCCAGCACTTCATGCAGCTTCTGCGCTGCGGTCAGCCTTTGTATCGTCTCCCCCATGTCCTTGATCGGAGATTTCCCAACCGCTCGTGCTTCAGTTGTTATGAGCATTCCTTTATTAGCACGAGCGACACCCCATGCGTTCGTGGTAATTTCCCATCCCTCACCACGGCCTCTTGCGAAACCGTCGCATCTAGGCCGGGTGATGAAGCCCAGGTTGAGCTGAGAATCGCCATGATCACTGCTCAATTGCGCACTAATCTCTCCATCGGTGTCATCCAGACGTAACTGATTGCTGCGCCCGCCATGAATCTCGCGGCTCTTAATGCCCGAAAGATAACGATTCCCCGGCAGATTTCCCGCATTACTCAACCCCGGCGGCTCCGCCACCTCGTTATACAACTGCCCCACAATCACCGGCTTATCCGGATCCCCGCCCAGAAAATTCACCAGCACCTCCGTGCCAACGCGCGGCAAGCCCACCGTGCCGCACTGCTGCACACTGCCCGGCCCGTTCCCCGCCCAGTTCGACGCCACGCGCACCCACGCCGAGTCGGCTTCCGTGTCCAGCGTCCCTGCGCCGTTGGCGTGCTGGTGATCCGTCGGACGGGTGCCGGGAAAGCGGATCTTCACCCGCCCCAGTTGGTCGCAATGGACTTCTTCTCCTGTCGGTCCCACCACGATCGCGCTTTGCATCAGTGCGGCCGGCAGGTCGGTGCGGGCGTCGTATGACGGCACGATTTTTACGCCACGCCGCACTGCCGTGAATTGCACCTGCATGCGCAGCGGCCCGGACGCCACCGCTTCCGCCGCTACGCGCTGAAACGCGGACGCATGGTCATCCGCGCCCCACCGACTGCGCGAGAACAACCGCTCCACCCGTGCTGCCAGCGCTTTCGGCAAATTGTTTTGTGCGGCCACCTGCAGCGCCGTCAGTATGAAATCGCGCTCTTCCGCCGGGTGCTGGTCCACCTCGGGATGATCGGCCAGGGTGAAATACTCGCCAGCACAAAAGTCTTTTACGCTGCCCTCGCCATGAAAACATTTCGACTCGTAGTCGTGACGGGTCATGCGCAGCAACCCCAGTTTGCACAGGTCTTCGTTGTCGTCGCCGGCGTGCGGCGACAGGATCTGGTAATCGTCCAGGCTGGCGGCCAGTTCGTTGCCGTGCACGCCCTGGTTCACGCCGCTGGCGGCGTCCATCATCATGAAGTCGCGTCCCAGCGGGTTGCGGTAATTCCAGCTGTGGCGGGTGACCGCACCGGGCTGCAGCGTGCGCACCGCGCGCCATGACGTGATCGCATCACGTTCCTCGGTGGCGCCGTCGCGGTGGTAGCGCACGGTGCCGGCGATGTTCTGGCGCAGGCTGTCGGCATTGTTAAACAGCACCAGCGAGTGCGTCGGCATGTCCTTGTCGGTGCCGGCGCGGATGTACCAGCCGATGCCGCGCCGCTTGAGCAGGCGCCGAATAAAGGCCGCGTCCGATTCGTTGTGCTGCATCGTGAATTCGCGGCGCGGATACTGGCGCTCAGCAAATGCTTCATCTACCTCGTGCTTGAAACAGGTGCCCAGGATCGGACTTTTATGCCGCCACTCGTTGAGGATGCAGCGAACGATTTCCACTTCATCCAGATTGCGGAACACGCGCGTGTTGGTGCGTTTTTCCAGGATCGCCAGCGCGTCGCGGATTACCAGCTGGTAGCTGGCCAGACCGCCGTCGCTGTCGCCCGAGCTCGCTTCCGTGACGATGCCGCAAACGCTGCGCAGCGCGCCCTGATCGGTGACGACATCGAGCGCCGCCGGGACCGCGATCATCTGTTTTAAGGGCAGGCTGGCGTTGATTGATACGCACAGCACCCGGTACTCGATGCCGCCACACAGTTCCTCGGTGCCGAACACGCGCTGCGGCAACAGCATGTCGTCGTTGACGCCACCGACCAGGTCGAGGCGCAAGCGCAGCGGCCGGTTGGTGGTCACCAGTTCCTTGGGCAGACCCATAAAGCTGAAAAAATCTTCGTCGCTCTCCACAGTCGCTCCTCATCTATGCAGCAATACATCCGCTTTTTGCGGTGCAGCTATCTGGCCAAGGCCGGAAGCAGCAGGTTTCTCACCACATTGCAGGGTTCAAGACCAGGAAAAATTGCTCACCGTCGAGATTAATTTGGCGCCGCAGGAAGTCGTGTCCCCGTCGTACGCCACCGCTTTGCCATTGACGATATGGCGTTGATTACCGCTGGCGATCGAGCAGTTCTGGTGGCCTTTGACTGGACACTCGCATGGATCTCCCACCACGCACACCGGCTTGCCGCCTACGATAAAATTGGGGGCGCCGCTCTCGACGACTTTTCCACCGTGGGAGGTGGGGTCGCCAACTCTGATCACATTCGGCATGCAGTCTCCCGTTGAAAAATTTGACGCGTTCGATGTTGCAGCCCGATCCAGGCCGTTCAGGTATGCAGCAAATACATCAGCTCTTCGCGATCCCGCTGCGGCGTGTCCGCCACCATGAAAGTGTCCACGCCGAGCCGGTTGGCGGTGCGCGCCAGGCGGGGACCGCGGACGTCGTCGGCGCGGCGGATCAGGCGTACTTCCCAGGTCATGCCGGCGCCGCTGTGCAAGGTCAGCATGGCGGCGATTTGCATGGCAGCGCTGCCGCCGGGCAGAAAGCGTTCCCAGGCGTCCTGGCCCAGCGGGCCGATGCGCAGGCGCACGCGGGCGTCGCAGCTGTAGATGCGCGCGCCCAGCAGCACGCCGCTGCCCAGGTCCACGTGCGCCCGCCCCAGCTGGGCCTGGTGCTCGCGTTGCAGCGGCTGCCAGTGGCCCACCAGTTGTTCGACCACGACGCCGGTATCGAAGTATTCGGAATACATACCCGCCAGCAGCGGCGCCGACACGTTGCGGCTGCGGATGTGGGCGGCGTACCGCGCCAGCGTTGCGCGGCCGACGCCATCGCGCGCGGATACGCCGGCCAGCGCCAGCAGGACGGCCATGAAACCGTCGTCCTCGTCCGTCGAGGTTGGCGATCCGGCCGTCGGAACGGCCATCGATTCGGGCTGGTGCATGGCCCAGGCTTCGTAAAACAGTTCGGTGGCGCGGTGCGACAGCAGGTCGAGAAACGCGCGCGGGCCGCCGTCGTTACTGGTCCTTTCGTGGCGGTTGAGGCCTTCGGAATAATGCAGCGGCAACACGCCCTGGCTGCCCAGCAGTCCCATGAAGGCGGGCGTGATGCGGATGCGCTCACCGCCCTCCTCGGTAATGTTTTCGATCTGGTTGGGCGGAAAACCCAGCGACAGGCGGTTGCGGTAACGCAGCCGTTCCGGGGCGCCCGCCTGTTGCAGCAGCCGCACCGCCTGGAAAAACTCGTAGCGGTGCGGCTGCGCCAGCAGATCGTCGAGGACGGCTTTCATGCCAGGGTCAGCGCGCCGTTGCGGGGCAGGCATCGCAGCAACTCCTTT
>JBEVMI010000433.1:0-3511 GCA_040508685.1 Spongiibacteraceae bacterium | reverse complement strand
CAGTTTTGCGAATGTTTTATGACTAACCGTTTGTGACCGATAGTATTTGATCGGGATCAACCCAGGGCCATTTCAGCGCATCGGCGACCGCGCGATGCACCACTGCGCCACGCGCGATATTCAGACCGTTGCGAAAACCGTGATCGTCCAGCAGGGCGGTGCGATAGCCGACGTCGGCCAGCTTCAATACATAGGGCAAGGTGGCGTTGGTCAGTGCAAACGTGGAAGTGCGCGCGACGGCACCGGGCATGTTGGCAACGCAGTAATGCACGATGCCGTCGACCACATAGGTCGGCTGCTGATGCGTGGTGGGCACGCTGGTTTCGAAACAGCCGCCCTGATCGATGGCGACGTCGACCAACACCGATCCCGGGTGCATCAGCCCCAACATCGCACGTGTCAGCATTTTCGGCGCTGCGGCGCCGGGGATCAGCACCGCGCCGATAACCACATCGGCATGCGGCAACCATTTTTCAATTGCGTCGGTGGTGGAATAAATGGTCGTCAGCTGCGGACCGTAAAGTTCATCGAGCTGTTTGAGTCGCGGCAGCGATTTGTCGAACACGATCACACGTGCGCCGAACCCCATCGCGATCCGCGCCGCATTGACGCCAACCACGCCGCCACCGAGCACCAGCACGGTCGCCGGTTCGACGCCGGGCACACCGCCTAACAACACCCCTCGGCCGCCCTGCGCCTTTTCGAGATGATGGGCCGCCGCCTGCACCGCCATGCGCCCGGCCACTTCACTCATCGGTGACAATAATGGCAGCCCCCCATTTTTGTCGGTGACGGTTTCATACGCGATGGCGATGGCACCGGATGCCAGCAGACCTTTGGCCTGTTCGGGATCGGGCGCAAGATGGAGATAGGTAAAAAGAATTTGTTCGCGACGCAGCAGCACACATTCCCGCGGCTGCGGCTCTTTGACTTTGACGATCAGTTGCGCGCGGCCAAAAACATCCACGGCTGTGCCGACCATTTCCGCACCAGCGCGCGTATACAATTCGTCGCTTAAACCGATGGCGGCGCCGGCGCCAGTTTCGACAATGACGTGATGACCGCGTTGCGCCAGTTCGCGCACGCCGGCCGGGGTCAGCCCGACCCGATATTCGTGGTTTTTGATTTCCCTGGGAACGCCGATCAACATCATCACTTCTCCCGTTTGACGCTGAAAGAAGTGTAGCGCACGTCAGCCCAGCCAATACCAGCCGTCGGCACGCTCCTGCACTTTGCCGTCGCGTTGCAATTTCAGCAGATGTGCCCACAGGGAATAACGTGCGATTTTATGGCGCGCCGGTTCTACATCGTCGTACACCGGCGGGGTCAGTGTATCGAGCGTGCCTTGTCGTAATTCCGACAATACGCGTTCAACCTTGGCTTCGCGCATCAGTCGATGGCGTGTCACGGCCTGTATTTCGCGCGCGGGATTGAGCAGCAGCTGGCCGTGTCCCGGCGCAATCGCTTCGATCGGGTATAACAGCAGCATTTGCAGCGAATCAACATAATCCTTCATGTCGCCATGCGGGGGAATAATGACGACGGTGGTGCCTTCCATCAGGTGGTCGCCACTGAACAGCAGTTGTTCGTTTTCCAACAAATAACAAATATGATTTTCGACGTGACCCGGTGTCAGCAATGCACGCAAACGGAATTCATCGGTCGAAAAAATTTCGTTGTGCGTAAAACCGCGGTGCGGGCGAAAGCTGGGGTCCTGATCTTCGTCTTCGATCAAGTTGCCGAGCAGTTCGGCACCGGTGGCTTCGTGCAACGCTTTGGCACCCGGAGAATGGTCAGGATGTGTGTGCGTAACCAGCACCCATTTCAAGCGGCCATTGCAGGCTTTCAATATCGCATCGATATGGGTCGGATTATCGGAGCCGGGATCGATGACGGCGATATCCCGGTTGCCGACCAGATAGGTATTGGTGCCGGGGCCAGTGAGCATACTGGGATTGTTGACGGTAATTCTGCGCACCAGTGGCGTGAGTTGCACCGGTTGTTCGTGGGCGATTTCGGCTTGGTTGAATTGCGTTGCCACCGAAAAGTCCTCCACCAATCAAACAAGATTCTTGATTGGCACATCCGGATTCACATCAGCCTCATAGTCGACACCATCGACTTCGAAACCAAACAATTTCATGAATTCGTGTTTGTAACCTCTGAAATCCGTCAGCTCAGCGATATTGTCGTTGCCGACCTTCGACCACAACTCGGTCACCGCCTGCTGCACATGCGGCTGCATTTCCTTGCCGTCGGCACGCAGGCGACCTTCGCTATCGAGTTTCGGTGTGGCGCCATACAGGCTGTCTCGAAACAAACCATTCACCTGTTCGATACAACCCTCGTGCGTGCCCTCGGCCTTCATCACCTTGAACAGCAACGCCAGATACAACGGCATGATCGGAATTGCCGAGCTGGCCTGCGTCACCACCGCCTTTAAAACGGAAACACGCGCATCACCGCCGTGAGTCGCCAACTTCTTGCGAATATCAACCACACGTTTGTCGAGATCCTGCTTGGCGGCACCAATGGTGCCGTGCCAGTAAATATCCCACGTGATTTTTTCGCCGAGATAGGTATACGCCGTGGTTTTGGCACCGTCAGCCAACACACCGGCCGCGTCGAGCGCATCGATCCACATCTGCCAGTCTTCACCGCCCATCACCGCCACGGTGTTATCGATTTCTTCCTGCGTCGCCGCCGTCATACTGAAATTCTTGACGACTTCTTTATCCGTATCGAGACCATTCAGCGTTACATCCTTACCGATCGGCTTCAGCGTCGAATTGTGGACGACACCGGTTTTCGGATGCGTACGGCGCGGAGCCGCCAGACTGTAGACGACCAGGTCGACCTTGCCGAGATCCTGTTTGATCAGGTCGATGGTTTTTTGTTTGATCTCATCGGAGAACGCATCGCCGTTGATGCTCTTGGCATACAGACCTTCGGCCTCGGCGAATTGGTGAAAGCCAGCGGAGTTGTACCAGCCCGCGGTGCCCGGCTTGTCGGCGCTGCCTTCGCGCTCGAAGAACACACCAATCGTCGATGCATTGCTACCGAAAGCCGCGGTAATGCGGGACGCCAGGCCATAACCCGTCGATGCACCCAGCACCAGCACCTTTTTCGGTCCATTAATGATCGGGCCGAAACTCTTGACGTAATCGATCTGCTGCTTGACGTTGGCCTCGCAGCCAACCGGGTGGGTGGTGACGCACATAAAACCGCGCACGCGGGGTTTGATGATCATGGTGATTCCTTCAGAGCCGAAAACGGGAAAGCCGGCATTATAAACCCGACCTTACCCGAGCGCTTTGGAAAAAAATCGCACCATCTCCGCATTGAAGTCCGCGTGAAAACGAACACGGTCGAAACCGTCGGGATCATTACAGATGGCTTCAGTGCCAAACAATCGCATGACCGCAATGATGCCGCGCATACGCCAGTCGCAGGGCGTCAAAAATGAGAAATGGCCGGCATTGGCCACCACGTGATACTCGGGATCGACAGG
>JBEVMI010000399.1:0-3151 GCA_040508685.1 Spongiibacteraceae bacterium | reverse complement strand
GTCCCAGCGCGCACTGGCTGCAGTACTGGCGTCAGCTCGCACAGCAGAGTTTTATGCCGCAGCTGCAGCGTTTGTGGGCGCGTTTGCTGGTGCACGAGGTGGCGGCCCCCGGCCGGTATCCCCTGGCCGTGCTCGATATGCTCGCCCGTATCGGCGAACGCGAATTGCCGGGAATCCGCCTGCTGGCAAGCTACAGCTTTCGCGAATTCATCTTCGACGCCCGCGAAAGTTACTTCGAGCCCGATATGCACGGCATGTTGGTGAAAACGGCGGCTGAGCTGGGTCTGCTCCGTGCCGAGGGGCGTCGTTTCTGGCTCAAGATCGATCGCGAGCAAGTGCGGCGGGACCCGCAATTATTGATTTGCAACAACCGCGCTTTGCAAATTCGCAGTCTGCCGGAAGCCGGGATCAACATTCCCGTGATTCGTATCTCGGAGGTCGGCAAGCAGATATTCCGGCTGTGCGAAGCCCATGCTGACATGGCTTACCTGTTGGACATGGCAGGTTATCTACAGGCGCAGGGCGCGGAGATGGTGTTGGGGGATTGGCGTTCGCACCAGCGCAGCTTCGATAAACGTCTGGATGTTGCGTAACGCAGTCAGATCTGTGTTCACTCCTCCAGCAGGGTCGGTGCTGATCTGGCTGGAGAGTGAGTTTGTGATGCCGATTAGCTGTGACTGGCGCGTCTGCGCTCGCCGATATGCAGCGCGCGCGCGGTGCAGGACAGTTGTTCTTCAAAGGCGGCCAATGCGTTGTCACCGAGCACTGCGCGATATTCGCAACGCACTTCCTCATTGATTTCTTCGAGGTCAGTCATCAGCGACAGGCCGCGCGGCGACAACTTGATCAGTTTGGCGCGTTTGTCGCGCTCATCGATATGGCATTCGACGTAACCCATTCGCTCCAGCTCGCGCACCAGCTTGCCGACCGCTTGTTGGGTAATGGCGGAGCGTTCGGAAAGCGTCGTCAGGTTGATGGGCGAGCGCCCGATATGCGTGAGCAGAGACGAATGTGAACCGCGGATTTTGGGGTGGCCGTGTTCGCGACAGTGATCCAGCACACGGCGGCGAAAGTCGTGGGCAAGACCCAATAACACTCGGCCCATATGCACTGGCGCAAATTCAAACGTCGGAGAGTGCAACGATGGCTGATTCATGATCACCTGATTCCGTTATTGTTTTTATCGGCCCTAGCGGTCAACTCACACCGTTTATAGCCGTCCAGTTAAGCTAGAGGCAGACGTTGTCAGTGTAAAGTGATAAATACGGTTTAAAGATTACGTATGCGCAAGACTTCTCCGTGTTTCGAATATCTTAGGAAATGGTGCCGCAATAATGCCCGGGCCATGTCGCGAGCGGGACAGCGCGTGGCAAAAAAGTTACAGTAGCGCCCCCTTCAATTCCGCTCCTAACAGGTGTGATCCATGAGTTTTTTTATTACCGAAGCCCTCGCACAACCCGCCACTGCCTCAGCTCCGGGTACAGGCAGTGCGATTTTTCAGATCTTGTTTCTCGGCGGGCTTTTTGTCCTCTTTTATTTCCTGGCCATTCGTCCGCAGCGCAAACGTCAGAAAGAGCACGCCGATATGGTGACGAATCTGGCGAAGGGTGATGAGGTTGTTACCACCGGCGGCCTGTTGGGCCGGGTCGTGAAGGTCGAAGACGATTATGTCGCGCTGAAAGTGGCCGACAATGTCGAGCTGAAATTTCAGAAACATGCGGTTCACGCGGTGCTGCCCAAAGGCACGCTGAAGTCGGTGTGACATGCTGCCGCCGCGCCTTGCTCTCGCGCAACGTCCGACGCCGCTGCAACCCCTGGAGCGGCTGTCGGCACAGCTCGGTGGCCCCACCATCTGGGTCAAGCGTGACGATCTGACTGGCTCCGTGCTCAGCGGCAACAAAGTCCGCAAGCTTGAATTCGCATTGGCGCAGGCGCAGGCCGACCACTGCGACACCATTATTACCTGCGGTGGCCTGCAATCGAATCACTGCCGCGCCACGGCGTTGTTGTGCGCCCAGTTGGGTTTTCATTGCGTGCTGATATTGCGCGGTGAAACTCCGGCGCCGTATGACGGCAATTTGCTGCTTGACTGGCTGGCTGGCGCGGAAATCCGCACTTATCCGGCACTTCGATATCAACGCGAATTGCCGGCGTTGCTGGAACAGGCCGCTGTCGATTGCCGTGCTGCCGGCCGCAAACCTTTCGTGATTCCGACCGGCGCCAGCGATGGCATCGGCCTGTGGGGTTATATCGCTGCGTGTGAAGAATTGCGCAGCGATTTTCTCGCCCAGGGTTTAACTCCGCGACACATCATCTGCGCGACCGGCTCCGGCGGCACCCAGGGTGGTCTTACTGCGGGCGTCGCGTTGTACGGCATTGATGCCGCGGTATGGGGTATCGCCGTCTGCGATGACGAGAGTTATTTTCAGCACAAGGTGCGCGCCGATCTGGCGGACTGGCAGCGTCGTTACCAGACCACGCTGGCACTGGATGACCTGAACATCCGTGTACTCGACCAATACATCGGGCCCGGCTACGGCCAGGCGGGCCCGGAGGTATTTGCAACGATTGCGTTGGTGGCGCGGACGGAGGGGCTGGTGCTTGATCCGGTCTATACCGGCAAGGCGTTTCATGCGTTGATCGAAGAGCTGAAGGCGGGGCGTTTTGGCGACAGCAACGATATCGTCTTCATCCATACCGGGGGCGTTTTTGGTCTGTTTCCGCAACGCGATCAGTTCGACTATCGCTGATCGTTATCCCGCGGTTTCTTTTTATAGGCCTCTATCCAGAGCTTTTATTATTCGTTTCCTTCTATTCACTGCTTATTCCGCGTACTCGCGCACCACACGCTGGCCGATCGATGTAAACAATTCGTAGCTGATCGTTTCCGCGCAGGCTGCGATTTCCGCAGCCGGTAAATTTTTCCCCCATAACTCGGCTTCGTCACCGACGCAAACGCCGCCGACTGCCGTAATGTCGACGGTAATCGAATCCATCGATACGCGTCCGGCGAGCGCTGCGCGCTGACCGCGCAACCACACTGGCGTGCCGTTGCGGGCGTGGCGCGGATAACCGTCGCCGTAGCCGATGCCGATGGTGGCGATCCGGCTCGGGCGCGGGCAGATCGAGATACCGTTGTAGCCGATCTGCT
>JBEVMI010000380.1:0-3241 GCA_040508685.1 Spongiibacteraceae bacterium | reverse complement strand
CGCTTTTCACGAAACCTGTCATGCCTGCCTTCGACGCCGCGTAGTGGGCAAGTCCCGGTACTGCATTGTCGGTACCCGTCGAGGACGACATCATCACAACACGCCCGCCGTCTGCCGAACGTTTTAGCATCGGTGTAGCCGCGAGCGTCAGCCAGAAACAGGCTTTGAGATTGAGGTTGAGAGTGGCATCGAGAACGTCGTCCGTGAGCTGTTCGAGCGGAACGTGGGGATAGATGCCCGCGTTATGTACAAGAATGTCGAGCGCACCGAAATATTTGCCTGCCTGCTCGATCAGGAGTGTGGCGCCTTCGTGGCGGCCAAGGTCGGCGGTAATGGCATATGCGGTCCCGCCGGCTCGGGTGATATCCTCGACGACCGATGCGCAATCGCTGGCGCGAAGATCAGAGACCACGACCTTGGCGCCTTCTCTGCCGAAACGCAGTGCAATAGCGCGCCCAATCCCCTTGCCAGCGCCCGTGACAACAGCAACTTTTCCGTTGAGGCGATTCATCGATGAAACTCCTGTTGATTATTTAGGTAATTGCCGCCGATATAGGAACGCGCACAGGCGTCAAACTGTGTATAAGCCGTGACTAATCTGCAACGCCTTGTTCATCTCGGCTGGATTTGCATCATCGAAATAGTAGGGGCTGAAGTCGGTGATACCCGCATCGCGTAGCACATCGTCGTCGAGCGTGAAGCGACCAGTGAACGAGCGCGCCTCTTGCTGAAAGATATGCCACGCCGCGTCCGCCATAATCTCCGGCTTGCGTGTGCGCGGTCGCGCCTCATCGCCGCGTACGGCGCGGTGCGCTGCCGTCCAGATCGCCAGGCGCGGCCATAGCGCATTGACGGCGATCCCGTCGCTCTCGAATTCCTTTGCGAAAGCCATGGTCAGCAGACTCATGTTGATCTTCGAAACCATATAAGCCGGGAAGGGCGCATATTTTTCCGGCTGATCGAGCACGAGTAGCGGCGCGATATTCAGCACATGGGGATTTTTTGCGTTGCGCAGATGTGGAATGCATTGCTGCGTCATTAGCCAGGTGCCGCGCACATTGATGTCGAACAGCAGATCGAACCGTTTGGTATCGGTATCCAGCGTTGGTGCGCGGTGCATGGCGCTGGCGTTGTTGACCAGGATATCGATGCCACCGAAAGTCGCCACGGTTTTTTCCACCGCTGCACGCACTTGTTCTTCATCGCGCAAATCCATGGCGATCGGCAGCGCTTTACCACCGGCTTTTTCGATGTCTTCGGCGGCCGTATAAATCGTGCCTGGCAGTTTCGGGTGCGGCGTCTGCGTTTTCGAGGCTATGACGACATTGGCGCCGTCGCGCGCTGCGCGCACACCGATAGCGAGACCGATGCCGCGACTGGCACCAGTGATAAAAACGGTTTTTCCTTGCAGCGGCATGAGGCTCACCTCGTTAACGGTTAGCTGATTTTTTTGATCCGAAGTCGGTCGTCAAACACGTCTCGAAAAGCTTTGTGAATAGATCGATCATCGCGTTGTAGTTAGCTTTCGTTAGCGATTTACTTTGCATTACATCGTGCATGACGCTCATCCCTAGAGTCAGTGCGTGGATCATGCCGCTGCGGAGCAATGCTTTTTCACCACCTATGTGCTTTGCCATCGGCTCGACAACACGCTTGTCAAAATATTTGACAAGTAACGGCCCGGCAACCGCACTCGGGGCTGAATGAATCAGCGCGAGCAATAGTTTGAACTCCGTTTCCGGGTGTGGTGCGAGCGCCCACTCGGCCAAAGCGCGGCCGAACTCGGCCGGTGTATTCGCCACTAGTTCTTCGGGAAAGCCGAACTGCGTGCAGATTGCCTCCTCAAATAGGCCTTGTTTGGAGCCGAAGTATCTGGCAATCAAGGTCGAGTTGACTCCAGCCTTTTCAGCAATATCGCGAATTCCCACATGTTCGAAGCTGTTATGGGTAAAGCAGACCTGAGCAGCCGCTATCAGCCTCTCGCGTGTCAGCTGGGCATTACGCTTTTTTTCGGGAGCAGTGTTTGTATCTGCAAGCGTTGAATTTTTGGGCCTGCGCGGCATGGGGCATCTCCTAAGGAATAAGGCTGCCCATCATACCGCCCTTCGATTGACTTCCGATTTGACCATGATACGATATGTATTCGTTTGAGTACATAAATTGATTTTTTGGAGAGTTTCTGTGAATGCGAGCGAGCAGCTGCGGTCGACACAAGCTTGGGCCGAACATGTAGCGCCTCTATATCAACCCTTTACTGTGCGTGGCCTCACGCTGCCCAACCGCATCGTGATGGCGCCGATGGGTCGCATGTTTGGCGCAAATGGTGTACTTGGGGAGGGCAATGTCGACTACTACGGTCGCAGGGCTGCCGGGGGCACAGGGCTTGTCATTGGGGAGGCCGTAGCGGTCCCGCATCAGGCCGCAATACAGACGTCCACGGGTTCATACATCCATGGCGAACCTTATGTCGGCGTGTGGACCCGGATCGCGGCTGCGGTGCGTGCTGCCGGCGGCATTTTTTTCCCGCAGCTCTGGCATGCGGGACTGCTGCGCTATCCATCGCCCCATACCGATCCACTAACAACCCCACACAATCCGGAAGTTGAGCCGATCGGTCCGTCCGGTATGTTCATTCCGCATCACCTGGACCCTAAAGATCCCGTGCCGCCAGCTCGTCAGGTGGTTGCTCCGATGACGCAGGCTGATATCGACGCCGTGATCGATGCCTTTGCGACCGCGGCAGTAACTGCGCAGCAAATTGGTTGTCATGGCATCGAAATCCATGGTGCGCATGGTTATCTTATCGATCAATTTTTCTGGGCGGAAACCAACCGCCGCAGCGATCAGTACGGCGGCAGTATCGCCAACAGATCCCGCTTTGCCGCTGAAATTGTTCGCGAAATCCGGCATCGGGTCGGCGAGCAGTTCCCCATCTTCTTCCGCTATTCGTTGTGGAAACAGCAAAACTACGGAGCGCGTCTTGTACAGAGTCCGCAAGAGCTGGAACAAATGCTTGCTCCGCTGGTTGACGCCGGGGTCGATCTTTTTGACTGCTCGACGCGCCGCTTTTGGGAGCCGGAGTTTGGTGACAGCAAGCTCAATGTAGCCGGCTGGACCAAAAAGATCACGGGTAAACCCACTATGACGGTGGGCTCGCTGGGGCTGGAAAAGGACCTCGATCCGGGCCAGCAATGGCAGGAGCTGAAGGCCGCGGCAAACGGCCAAGTGGTCGCCAGCGCTG
>JBEVMI010000351.1:0-5088 GCA_040508685.1 Spongiibacteraceae bacterium | reverse complement strand
CTGGGTGTGGTCGCGCCGCACCTCTAGCGGGGGCTCGACGATCACTCTGAACTCCTTTTCCATTCGTTCCAGCTCGGCCGACATAGCCTGCAAATCCTGCTGCTGACGGCTTAACAGCTGATGCTGCTGGCTCACTAGCAGAATAAATTGCCGCGTTCGCTTATCATCGCCGCGGGCGTTATCATACAAATCAAACAGTTCGCGTAACTTAGATAAATGAATCCCTAACCTCGCGCCAAGTAAAGCTATTTCCAATCTACGACGGTCCTCTTCCGTAAACAGGCGGGTCTGGCCGCGCCGTGCCGGCTCCAACAACCCCTCGTCTTCGTAATGGCGAATAGTGCGCGGAGTAACATTAAACTCCTTAGATAAGGCACTGATACTCAGATAATTTTTCTTTGGGTCGATTTTTGAGGTAGCAGCTTTTTTGCGGCGTGGCATCACTCGTCTCCTATAACCCGACATGCGCCATTCAAGCGGATTTCACTTTTAACGTAAAGGGAAGATTTTTATCGTCACGCGTCCGCTTGCCAGGGCAACCCGCACCCTTGAGCTGGCATTAACGGAGGAGATTTAGTGGCGACTGGCCTCAAGTGCGCAAACCAGCTCTTTGAATTGAGCATGGTTTTTAGCATTCATGCCCATCAGCACCTGATGAGCCTCGAGCACTCGATCGCGCACGACATTTTCGCTGCCGACGAAAAGCGGTAGCTCGCCCAGCTGCTCCGGAGTCCGCGGCAGCTCATTGCGGATATCGAAAACGCGGGCAAAACCCATGGCATCGAGCACACGGGTGATATCGGGATTGGTCGAGAGGACAACAGGGATCAGCTGAAAACGGCGACGCGCGGCAATGGCAATCTTGGCGAGCTGGCCAAGCGTGGTGCTATCGATATTTTCGGCGTCGGTCAGATCGATGATGACACTGGCGAAATTCGGCGTGGCAAACATGCGCTCCAGGAAATCGTCGAGCGCTGTACAAAACGACAGCCGCACATCGCCGATCAGCTTCAACATGAATGCGCCGGATTGTTCTGCCACCAAAATCTTGCCTGGTTGCATAACGGGGGCCTATGACTCTTTAGTAATCAACAACAGTGCAATGTCATCCGGAGCCTCGGTCACACCTTCTAAACCCAAGGTGTTCACCAACAAATCCATGCTGGTGAGATCCGCCGACATTGCTGCCAGCAGATTTTTTTCCTTGGCCAACAGGCCATCGCCCTCCACCACTTCCAACACACCATCGGAGAGCAGCGTGAGCAAAAAACGCTCAGGCAATTCTATCGTTTCCGCGCCGTATTGGGCATCTTCAAATAACCCGACAGGCGGATTGTCGCCACGCAGCCAGCGACAACTATCCAGATCGCAAAGAATTGGCACCGGCAAATGTCCGGCGACGCTGTAAGTGAGTGTATTCGCGACCAGATCCAGCGCAGCAACGCACAGTGTGGCGTATTTACCGACCTGGGTATCGAGCAGTTCACTGTTGACCTGCGCCAGCATCGCCGGCGGCGACAGGATCGAATCGTCACGGCCGTGAGCGTAATCGCTGCGCTTGCGTGCAAACAGGTTCTTCAGCAGCACCGTAACGAAAGCCGACGAAGCGCCATGGCCGGAAACGTCCGCGATGAAAAACACGACGTGACGGTCGCCGACGGTGAAATAGTCGATGAAGTCGCCACTGAGATACAGCGACGGAAAAATACGGTGACTGAACTGATAGGCACCAAAGCGTGCCGGCGTTGTGGGGAACATCCGCATCTGCACGTGACGACCAGCCTGCTGATCCTGCTCCAGCAGGGACAGGCTTTGCTTCAGCTCGCGATTGGTCTCTTCCAACTGCTGCCGATAACGCTGGTTTTCGCGCCGCAACCGCCCCTGCTCCAAACTGCGCTGGATAGCGTGCTCCAGCATCGCCATGTCGCGAATCGGCTTGAACAGAAAATCGCTGGCGCCATAACGCAAAGCCTGCACCACGTCATTCATGTCGCTGGCGCCGGAAATGACAATGATGGGGGTATTCGAAGGGTGTGCACTGAGCGTTTTGAGCAGATCCATGCCGCCGGTCCCGGGCATGCGCAGGTCGAGCAATACAACATCGGGCTTGAACTGATCGAAGGCAGTAAACCCTTCACTGGCGTCGCGCGCAGTGCCCACGGCAAAACCGACATCCTGCAGATAAGCCAGCAAGCTATCGCGGACGAACGGATCATCATCGATCACCAGCAAGCGGTGCGCGGGGCGATCCAGAGAGGGAGTTTGCTGCAGCGCCGGAGGCATCAGGGAGCTGTCAACCGTTGGGACTTCGGGAGGCGGCCACACTACGCCGATGTCCGTCGCCGATCAACCCCCGTCCCGGGGGCAACGCAAGATACCCTGGACGGTGGCGGACGCAGGTGGTGAGGGCTATCATGCGCTCCGCAGGTGAGCGCAAGGGGCGGTCACCGCACGATAAAATCCGCAAGGGGAACCGCGATGGCCTTGGATAACCGCGCCTGGAGCGAAAAACGTAACTTCATCCGCATGAAGATCAACACCCCGGTCCGAGTTCAGCACAGCTCCGCAACGTTTGTCGCCCGCTGCAAGGATTTGAGTGGCTCCGGCATGCTCGTCGAATGCGAACAGGCGCTGCCGCTGGGCAGCATCGTCGAACTTTTTATCGATCAGGAGGGGGATAAACGCGTGCCCTTCCACGCCACCGCCGAAGTCGCCCGCGTCGACCCCGCCGTCGACGGTCACTTTACGCTGGGCCTGTCGATCACATCGATCAAAGACTGAAACAACCGCACTCAATTCGCTGAGGGTGTTTTCGCACCCTCTCGAACCATCTCACTCACTCCAGCTTTAATAGTCATCGTTGCCGAAGCTGTCTTCCACCACCCCGTCGTTAACCAGAAACTCTCGCCGCTGCAGATATGCATCGCGAATAAAGATGTAACGGTCGCCGGTGATCAATTCTTCCGATTGTAAAAGTTGTGCGCGCACATCCACGACACTGACCGCAGTAATCTGGTTGCGCGTAGGCACATGCTCGATATAACTCACCGGATTGGTAAAACTGTCGGCGATACCACCGGCACCATCCCTGATCGTGCGTGGCCCGAGCAGCGGCAGCACGATATACGGACCGGAATTCAACCCCCAATAACCGAGGGTCTGCCCGAAGTCCTCTTCGTGCAACTCCAGGCCCATTTTCGTTGCCACATCAAAAAACCCCAGCAACCCTATGGTGGAATTGATGAGCAGGCGCCCGGTGTCGACCACAGTGTTCTTAAACTTGGCCTGCAGCAGGCTGTTGAGGATATTGCTGACTTCACCGAGATTGCTGAAGATTCGGTGGATACCGTCTTCGAGGAATTGCGGCGTAATCCACTGATAACCTTTCGCGACCGGCTTCAGAAAATAGCGGTCAGCGGCATCGTTGAATACGTAAATCTTGCGATTGAAGGATTCCCACGGATCGGGATTGTGCGGATTTGCCGTTTCGAGGGTTTCCTGCACCAACGCATCGGCTGGAGTCGCCGGCGCGACATCATCGGGGACCGCCCACACCTGCAGCGATGCTGCCAGCGCTATCGCCAGCACACCCGATTTGATGCCCCCCCCATTTGCTCTGCCAGAACGATTCACCACGTTCTTCTGCTCCATGATCCAAAGGCCCGCACTATAACGAAATTTTTTCGCCAGATGCAGAAGTGGCACGCTTCAGCGCTGCTCCTTGCGCACCTGCTCCCACAACTCGCGCAGACGTTTCGCTGATACCGGCTCGCGTGTACCCAGCGTTTGCGCAAACAGCGAGACACGGTACTCCTCCAGCAGCCAGCGATAACGTTGCAAGGTAGCGGCGGGTGGCTCCGAGATTTTCTTCAACAAATCGCTGAGTTGCTGCTGCAGGGGCGCCAGGTCGCGAGTCAATTCGCGGTCGCGCTGAAAATGGCCGCGCAACTTTTCCAGTCTCTGCACAATGGCCTGTAAATACCGCGGGTATTGCTGCAGCCAGTTCCAAGGCGTCGCGGCGATAAATCCGGGTTGAAACAAGGCCGCCAACTGGCGATCGATATCCTCCAGCACCGGCAACCAGGCCAGATCGCTGCCCTTGCGGCGCAGCGCGCGAATCTGGGCATAGTGCTCCGCAATCGTCTGCAACAACGCGGCATAACGCTGCGCCAGCGGCACGATTTCGCCCTCGCCGGCACGCTGGCGCTCGCGAAACTCTGCTTCGGTGCGCGGCAACTCCTGATCGGCGACGAAAATCTGTCGATACGTTGCGGCAAGAATTTCCTCTATCCAGTCTTCGCGACGCTGGTCGATACCGACCAACTGCAGATTAAGCAAGTTGCCGCGCAGCAATTCCTTCCGCAACCATTTAACCGTGGTCACGGTCTGCAGCTGTAATAGCCGAATAACGCCCTGCTCCGATTCGCGTACCGCGCTCTCGGCACTTTCCAATAACTGCAGCGCGACGCTATCGCCTCGATCAACCAGCGCCGGATAGGCGGTAATGGTCACGCCGGCCTGCTCAAACCGATGGCTCGTCGGCAACACGCCAAAATCCCAGCCGGCAATTTCAGTACGCTGAAATTCCTGCTGGGTTTCCGCCTGCAGACTGGCCGTCATCGGCGCATGCAAGCGCGCCTTTAATTCGGCGAGATCGCGCCCCTGCCCCAGCAATTGACCATCGGCATCGAGCACCTGGAAATTTGCGCGATAAAATGTTTCCAGCTCCTGCGGTTGCCACGCCTCCGAGGGGATCGCTACGTTGAGCTGCTTCAGCCCCACGGTCATCGCTTCCAGCAACGCGATATCACCGACTCGCAGCAACGGCAACAGACGATCTGCCGTTTCCGGTACCGGCACCAATTGTTTGCGGAACTGTTTCGGCAGTGCTTTCAGCAGACTGATGCACTTGTCGCGCAGCAACCCCGGCACCAGCCATTCAAAGCGATAATTCGGTACGCGATTGAGCAGGCCGATCGGCACCAGCACGTTGACGCCGTCATGGGCGCTGCCCGGCTCGAAGTGATATTTCAGCGCAAACGCGGCGTCGCCACATTCAATCAAATCAGGGAATTGCACCTCGCTGAT
>JBEVMI010000260.1:0-4256 GCA_040508685.1 Spongiibacteraceae bacterium | reverse complement strand
GCTGCACAAAATTGACCGTTTCCTGCGGCGCAACATTGAAGCTCTGCCAGTTGAGCGACAGGTTCTGGCTGGATTGATTGATCGTGGTGGTGGCGCCGGCCTGCGAAACAGTGCCCATACCGGCGACTACCTGCCCGCCTTCGGGCCCGGCCAATGCTGCAGTTGAGGCCAGCGAAAATGCCGCCACACTCAATTTGCGCAGCGAACTCTTGCCGCGACCGCGCGCCAGCTCCGCCACCGGTATCCACGCGCTCTGAGCGCAACTCCAAATCAGGCGATAGACACGGTTCATCGAGCCATGGCGTTTCATAACACCGACCTCAGGTTTTTGCTTGCACGCTTAGATAGGGAGAGAGTGCGGTGGATCGAAAATGGCCATTGCGCAGACAACGACTGCAGAAGCGACAGTAAGAAACTGTTAGAAGAGGTGAGCGTAGACGACCGCGGGAGGGGTGATGCAGAGAATTATGAAAATATGACTGGCGCTACCGGTTGCGGCGCTTGCGCGCCTGTAATTCCAGGATCACATAGACAAAAACGGCGAGCAGCAACGGCACCAAATAATAAATCGCCCGATAGCAGATCAGCGCCGCGAATAGGTGATGGCGACTCAGCTCGCCCTGTAACGTCGTGATGAATACTGCTTCCAGCACGCCGAGCCCCGCCGGAATATGAACAATAACGGCGGCGACGCTGCTCAACAGCAGAATACCCAGCACCGTCACGTAATCGACCCGCTGTTGCAGCAACACAAATATCACTGCACTCATCAACGCCCAGTTGGCGGCACCGCCGAGCAATTGGAGCAAGCCGATTCGGATCGTGGGCAGCTGCCACTCCTGACCGAATGCGCGATGACCCTGATCCGGGTATCGATAGCAGCACCACAGATAAAATATAACGGGTACGCTCAACAGCGCACCGATGATGCGAATAGCGGAACTACCAATCGGCCAATTTGCCGGCGGCGTTATCGCACCGGCGAGGCACACCACGCTAGCCAGCGCGAAATAGCCAATCCAGTTGGTGAGAATGCTGATGCCGAATATTTGCGCGACCGCACCTTTTTCCACGCCAAAACGCGAATACAGGCGATAGCGCATGGCGATACCACCCACCCACGCCGTCAGACTCTGTGTAAATGCATAGCAGACAAAAGCTATCGTCATCACCTGCAATCGCGGCAACTTGTGGCGGGTATGGCGGCGCCCGAACAAATCGAAGGTGCTGTAGACCAGATAACTGGCGAGCGCGGGCACTGCTGCAAGCCACAAATTTTTTGTTTCGAATGCGCGCAGCGATTGCGCAACCTCGCGCCATTCGACGCGCTGCGCCAACAGCACCAGCATGGCGGTCACAACGAAAAAAAATACAAGGGTAGCGACACGTCGCAGCCAATGACGCACCGCCGGATCTTTAAAACTCCGACGGATAACACCGCCTCGCCTTGCACTCACTGCACTGCCAACCGATTCTGTCGTGCCCTCGTGCATTACCATGCTCACCTGCCCCAGTGAATCCATATCGTAGATAACGAGGGCAAGACATATGCCATGCAGCTAACCGCAGAAAAAACGGATTTCCGCGATCACCTGAGGAATATTTTTGTAAGTTCTGCGTACCTGAAAGATGTTTTTGCAAGATGTCGGGAGGCGGCACAATTTCCAGACTGGTCCATTCGCAACGTGCGCAGCGATCGCAGTGTGCGATCGCTGCAAATATGTCGCCACGCGATGCCGCAAATTCAATCAGCTGGTCTTCTCTTTGGCCTTCTCTTTGGCTTTTTCATCCGGGTCCTGTGTCGGCGTGAACGATCCCAGACCGCACGTCGCACCATCCATCATTGATGAACCCGAACCCACCAGCACAGTGATGATGTCGACATTACACAATACCGACTGCGAGGTTTTGTAGCGGAATTTATCGGAACTTTTCAGGCCGGGACATTTTCGTGGCAAGTGGTTGTTGTAAAACTGCCGACCACGCGTTTCAAACACAATATTCTGATCGTCGATGATGCGCGTGTTTTTGATCTGAACGATCTGCAGACAATCGGTCGCTTTTTCCTCGTTCGCTGCAGTCGCACCTGCACTCACAAATACTGTCAGGGCAACTGCTGCTGCGTTTCGAATCTGGTTATATCCGCCGTGCCTGTTCATGGTTTTGCTCCTGTTATCGCTGAACTGTCAGTAACCCCCCTGCCACCGCAGCGCGGACAATCCTGCCCGCGCCTGTGCCGTGATTATCCCGGCGCGCGCGTTTCATGGGGAATGATTTTGATCTCGACACGGCGATTTTGCGCGCGCCCTTCCGCCGTTGTGTTATCGGCAACCGGCTGGCTCGGGCCCATGCCCGTTGCTTGCAGACGCGTTTGTTCGACCCCCTGCGCTGCCAGATACATGACCACCGCGCTGGCGCGATTGACGGACAACTGCTGGTTGTAGCTGGCCGCACCGGTGCTGTCGGTGTGACCGACGATCTGCACCGCCGAATCCGGAAACTCTTTCAGCGAAGTGGCGACCTTGTTCAGTGATTCATAAAAATTCGGCGTCAGCTGCGCGCTGTTGGTTGCGAAACTGATCGCACCCGGCACCACCAGGTTGATAGTGTCGCCCTGCCGCTGTACATCGACACCGCTCTGCGCGAGTTTCTCGCGCAACTCCGCCTCCTGTTTATCGGCGCGATGACCGACCGCACCACCGATGGCGCCGCCCAACACCGCACCCGTTACCGCGCCGCGGCCACGATCGTCATGGCCGGACACGGCGGCCCCCAGAATCGCGCCGGCGACGGCACCGATGCCGGCGTCCTTGGCGGTGTTGCTGACTTTGCGTTCCCCGGTAGCGGGATCGGTGGTCGCACAACCAGTCAGCAAGGTACCCGCGGTTGCGCAGGCGAACAGGCCGGCGATCAGGAGATTTCGGCGCATGAATAATTCCTCGGTTGTAGGCATCGAACAAGCACAGCGGCGCCAAGTCAATCGCAGCGCCGTGGTCAGTCTAGGCAGGGTGCGTGAATCGCGGCTGAACACCTGCCGCGGGTAGCTTGTCGACAAACTTGCGTATCAGCGTCGGCCACGCCTGTACATCATCAAGCGTATTGGCGATATGCAGTTCCGCGCACGGCAATAGTCGCGCGAGTTCGGTCGCGGTGGAAACCGGGTGCACCGCGTCATCGGGCCACGCCAGAATCAACACCGGCATCGACAGCGTGGCAATCATTTCGCGTGCGGGTAAATTCGACGCGCCCGCGCCGCGCATCAATGAAGACACCATCGCCGGCGCCAGCGCGCCCATATGCCGCAGGCCGATTTCACCCAGCCCCGGCAGTGCCTGCAACAGGAATTGCGGGAACAGCGGACGCAGGCGAAACAATTGCAGCAGCGACGCCAGACCATCGGTCTCGACCATCTGCGCCATCTTGTCGTAGACCGAAGCCTGCGCCGCGCGCGTTTCCCACGCAGTCGGCGGAATCGCGAGTATCAGCGCATCGATCCGCTCGGGCGCGGCCAGCGCCGCATAAATTGCCGTGGCGCAACCCATCGACGCACCGCCGGCAATAAAACGCGACGCACCCATCGCGTCGGCGACACCGAACATGTCGCTCGCGAGTTGCGGCCACTGATAATCGACGGGCTGATAACTCCCGGTCCCTTTTTGTCCTGCAATTATTATCCGACTATGCGGGTCGAGTGACGACACATGACGTCCGCTCATGACTATTGCGATTGTGCCGGCGCCAACCGCTGCGTTACCGTTTCGTCGCTAGCCCGCCATCGCCGTCACCACCAACACCGGCGCCGCGCCCGCGGAGATGCGCCACTACATCGCCAAGGTCGCGCCCGCAGCCGCGATCACGCAACCGCGTTACGGCGTTCTGTTCGAAGAGTTTGCAGAGTCGCTGCGCTGGATCGCCGTCACCCGCGACGAGCGGCGAATTGTGCGCCGTCGACGAACCCGGCGAATTGCAGATTCGCGGTACACCCGGCGTGCAGGTATTTCTCGGCTACTACAACGATGCCACAGCCACCGCCAAGGCCTTCACCAGCGACGGCTGGCTGCACACCGGCGATCGCGCGCGCATCGGCGCCGACGGCACGTTTTATTTTGTCGACCGCTTGAAAGACGTGCTGAAAGTCGGCGGCGAAAATGTCGGCGCCGCCGAAATCGAAGCGGTGATCCTGCAGCGGCCAGAGATCTATGAAGTCGCCGTGGTCGCGCGCAAACATCCCGCGCTCGACGAAGTGCCGGTAGCGT
>JBEVMI010000251.1:0-4068 GCA_040508685.1 Spongiibacteraceae bacterium | reverse complement strand
CCACCGGCCGCAAAATCAGATCGTCGAAATCGACCGCGTTGTACGCCATCAGCGCGCGGCGATAACGCACATAAGCCTGTGCGCACAACATGTCGGCGGGGCCGATCGCGGTCGCGACCGCTTCATCCGGGGTGATCAGCGCATTTTTCCAGTGCGAAATTCGCTGCGCGATGGTGCCGGCCTGATCGGAATCGCCGCCGTGCTCCGCGATCAACAAATCCTTGATCAGCGCCTGCGCGTCTTCGGCATCGAAAATCGAAAAGCCGGCCTTGAAGCCGAGCTTGCGGTGTTCGCGCCGGAGGATGTTCAGACCCAGGTTGTGGAAAGTGGAAACCGTCAGGCCCGCCGCCTGCGGACCTTTCACCAGCGCGCTGACGCGTTCCTTCATTTCGCGCGCGGCTTTGTTGGTAAAGGTGACGGCCGCGATATGGCGGCCCTGATAACCGCACTGCTCGATCAGGTAGGCGACCTTGCGGGTGATTACGCTGGTTTTGCCGCTGCCGGCGCCGGCCAGCACCAACAGCGGACCATCGATGTAATGCACGGCTTCGCGCTGGCGGGGGTTTAACGCATTCACGGCAAATAAAGTCTGAATCGAGGCAGGGGCGGGGCGCGGATTGTAACAGTCGGGGGGATCGGTTCGGCGTCGGATCGGACTTGTGACGCAGTTCAAATTATTACGTTGTGATTATTTTTCCGGGTGCACCTAGAAAAGGATTCATGATTTGTTTATAACGTCATGAAACAACACAAAAACAATTGGCAATATGAATGGGTGGGTGGACCTGCGGCGCTGGAGTGATCAGCTTCTGCCGCGGGCAAAGGTTCAAGTGATGCCTGAAACCGCAGTGCGTGTACTGCTGGTCGGAGAGGCGCGCTCCGGTTATTTGGCCGTGGCGCGGGCGCTCGCGGCCATTCGCACACGGCCGCACAATCTGCGCTGGTGCAACCGGTTCGCGCAGGCGTTGCCGCGGCTGTTGTCGGCCGACTTCGACATTATCCTGGTCGACGCCCAGAGCGATCGCGACACCGCGCTAAGGTTGCTCGCGACGGCAGCCGACAATCAGTGCGAATCCCCCATCATCCTGATCTCCGACGATATCGACGCCGATTTCGACGAGGCCGAGGTGCCGCGCGGTGCGGTCGACTGCCTGTCGCGCAATGGCGCGCTCGACGCCCATATGCTCGGTCGTTCGCTGCGTTACGCCACCGAACGACGGCAAGCCGAGCAGGCCCTGACGCGGCAGGCGCAACACGACGCACTGACCGGTCTGCCCAACCGTCTTTTATTCCGCGATCGACTGCAACACGCCCTTGAGCGCGCGCGCCGTCTGCATACGCCGCTGGCGTTGCTGCATCTGAATTTCGATGGCTTCCGCCGCATCAACGAAAGTTTTGGTCACGCAGTGGGCGACGCCCTGCTGCGTGTCGCCGCGCGCCGCCTCGAAGCCTGTGTGCGCAAAACCGACACACTGGCGCGCATCGGCGGCGATGAATTTGCGATCGTGCTCGAAGATGCGCGCTGTCTCGCCGGGGTCACGGCGGTAATCGAAAAAATCATGGAAGCGGCCGCGCAACCATTTTTGCTCGCGGATACGATCGATGAAGCGGCGCTGCCGCTCACGCTGAGCCTGGGCATTGCGTTGTATCCGGATGCCGGCGGCGATATCGATGTGCTGATTCGTCACGCCGATCAGGCGATGCAGCAAGCCAAGCGCGTGTCAGGCAATTACCACCATTTTTATTCCGAGCAGTTGCAGCTTGAAGTCGACGAGCAGCTGCATCTCGAAGCCGATCTGCGCCGCGCGTTGCGCCGCAATGAATTTGAATTGTTTTATCAGCCCCGGGTCGAGCTGGAGAGCGGCGACATTGTCGGCGTCGAAGCGCTGATCCGCTGGCGTCATCCCGAGCGCGGGCTGCTGTCGCCGGTCGATTTCATCCCGTTCGCGGAAGAGGTCGGTTTGATCGTGCCCATCGGCTACTGGGTCATTCAGCGCGCCTGCCGCGATTTGCAATTTTTGAGCGGCCGCGGCCATACCCGGCTCGATCTGGCGATCAATCTGTCATGCCGCCAGTTTCAGGATGAAAAATTTGTCGAGACGGTGACGCATCTGCTGCAGCAGAGCGGTCTCGATCTGGCGCGCATCGAATTCGAATTGACCGAAACCGCGATCATGCTCAATACCGAGCAGATCTACACCAGCATGCAGAGTCTGTCTCGCCTTGGCGTCAGTTTTTCGCTGGATGATTTCGGCACCGGTTATTCGTCGTTCGCGCATATTCAGCGGCTGCCGATTTCGGCGCTGAAAATCGACCGCGGTTTTGTGCGGCGGTTGCCGTCCAACGGCGATGACGCGACCATCGTGCGCGCCATGATCAATCTCGCCCGCAGTCTGAAATTGAGCGTGGTTGCCGAAGGCGCCGAATCGCTCGAACAGGTGCATTTCCTGTGGGAAAACCTGTGCCATCAGGTACAGGGTTATTATTTCAGCCCCGCCGTAGCGATGGATCATCTACTGGAAATTCTCGAACAGCGTGCGGTGGCAAATTTCTAACGACCATATCGAGTCGCGTTTTTATTTTTCGCCGTACGGCTAAATCAAACGCGCGCCGTTACCGCCATCGTCAGCCGCGCCATACACACCAGCTTGTTTTCTTCGCTTTCGATCCGGATCGACCACACGTGAGTGGTGCGGCCGACGTGCAACGCGCCGAAGCGCCACCGTGCAGCATGCCGACCGGCATGCGCCCACGCAGCCAGTTGTCGCCGATGGCGATGAATTCGATACCGAGATGGTCGGACGCGGTGTTGATACTTTCCGCAGTGAGTTGTTCGATGGTGGGCGCGCGTTTCCAGATCGACGTCATCGGAAAATCCCGTTCAAAAAATGATGGCGCATAGTCCGCGAAAAAATTAGCCCAGGCAATAAACCGCCCATCGGGCTTGCGCGCAGCGGTGTTTTTCTAACGGATGGGGCGATCCAGCGCGCGATAGTGCAGAGCTTCGTGGATATGCGTTTTTTCCACCGCGGTTTTTTCATCGAGATCGGCGATGGTACGTGCCACTTTCAGAATGCGGTAATACGCACGCGCCGACAGCCCCAGTTTCAGCACGGCCTCTTCAACGAGGCATCGCAAGGCATTGCTGACCTCGGCGAGTCGATCGACTTCCGGCCCGGACAACTGTCCATTCACCTTGCCCTGGCGCTTGAGCTGCCGCGCCCGCGCCTGCTCGACCTGCGCACGCAGCGTGGCGGTATCCGCGGTGGGCGGTTCAACACCACTCAATACACCGCGCGGCAGGCGATTGACCGGCACCTGCAGATCGATGCGGTCGAGCAGCGGGCCGGAGATGCGGTCGCGGTAGCGCCGGATCTGTTCCGGCGAACAGCGACAGGTGCGTTCAAGGTCGCCGTTGTAGCCACAGGGGCAGGGATTCATCGCTGCGATCAGCTGAAAGGCGGCGGGGTAGACGACCTGCTGCTGGGCGCGGGCGATGGCGATTTCGCCGGATTCGAGCGGCTCGCGGAGCACCTCCAGCACCTTGCGCGGAAACTCCGGCAACTCGTCGAGAAACAATACGCCGTGATGGGCGAGACTGATTTCGCCGGGGCGGGGATGGCTGCCGCCGCCGACCAGCGCGATCGCCGATGCCGTGTGGTGCGGGCTGCGAAAGGGGCGCACGCCAAAATGCTCGGGACTGGATTGGCCGGATACGGAGTGTACGGCGGCGACTTCCAACTGCTCGGTTTCGCTGAGCGGCGGCAACAATCCAGGCAAGCGACTCGCCAGCATGGTCTTGCCAGTACCTGGAGGTCCAAACAGCAACAGGTTGTGTTGCCCGGCGGCGGCAATCGCCAGCGCGCGTTTGGCCTGCCCCTGACCGCGAATATCAGCCATATCGGCATAACTGGTCGTGTGGATAAACGGGGTGGCCAGCGCCGGGGTCAGCGCGATGCGTTGATGCAGGAAAGCGCACAACTCCAGCAGGTTGGCTACGGGATAGATCCGCGCCTGCCGCACCAGCGCCGCTTCGGGACCGTTGGCCGCGGGGACGAACAGCGCGCG
>JBEVMI010000213.1:0-10310 GCA_040508685.1 Spongiibacteraceae bacterium | reverse complement strand
TAAGCCGAAGATTTCTAAGGAGTTTTCGGCGGTGCGCAGGAGGGTGGTCTTGCGACCGAACCTAGTCCGAACCTCAATGATCGGAAGTGGAGGGTGGCTTGCGAAAGTCGAAGTGGATCAAGGGCTTGCGGGGAAGGCGACCGAACGGGGCCTGAGCCGTGTCTGGGCGGGCCGACCAAGCAAACGGGGGCCGAAGCCCCCCTCCATCTCGACCGTGTAGAGGTTTAGACCCCCGCGCCGTCCCCAGGACGCGATGTCGGAACTTGCGGCGAAAGAGCCTGACCCTTAAGCAGGCGGCGGCGCTGCAAGCCGAGGCAGAGCAACTGCTCGCGGAATATGAGTATGAGGTGGACTCCAGAGCCGTCTTGGAACTCGTACGCGACAGCGATTGCTCCGCGTATGACTGCGAGTTCATCGCTTTGGCGAAGAAGCTTGATAGCAGGCTCGTGACGATGGACAAGAAGCTCCTGAAAGCGTTCTCAGGACGCGCTGTCGCGTTGAATGCGGTCTATCGTTCGACATGAGCGGCAGGCCAAAGGCCGCTCGATGGGCAGGATTCGGCGCACTGGCGCTCGCGGTATGATGTGTACGTACCAGCTCTGGAATACACATCATGCGAACCAATATTGTGATTGACGACAAGCTCATGAAAGAGGCGCTGCGTACTACAGGCGTAAAAACCAAACGAGAGGCCGTTGAGTTGGGCCTTCGAACCCTGGTTCAGCTGGGCAAACAAGAGAGGGCTCGGCAACTGCGCGGCAAGATTACCTGGGAGGGGGATTTGGACGCGATGAGAACCGATAAGTGATTCTTGTCGACTCCAGTGTCTGGATCGATTTCTTTCGTGGCACTGCGACGCTACAAGTCGAAAAGCTGGATTCCCTGCTAGGCTCGACTCGGCTGATAGTAGGAGATCTGATCCTGACTGAAGTGCTTCAAGGCGTGCGCGATGAACGCGAGTTCAATCAGGTTCGCAAAATACTGAGTGATTTCACGCCAGTTGATCTAGCGGGCAAAAAAATTGCGATTCAGGCTGCAAGAAACTTCAGGGCGCTACGAGGCCTTGGCATCACCGTACGCAAGACCATCGACACAATCATCGCAACGCGGTGTATTGAAAGCGGGTTCGAGCTTTTGCATGCCGACCGTGACTTCGATGCATTTGAGCAGCACCTCGGCCTGAAAGTAGTGCATGTGTAATTTGTAGGGCGCAATAACCGAAGGGCATTGTGCCGCATAGATAGGCCATTGCGCAGGTTGCTTGTTGTGAGTGGCGTAAAGCATTTCATTTGTTGCTGCCATCTTGTTCTGACGGCGGAAGAGTGGACCAAGAGACTCGGGCAAGAGCGCCCGTCCCTTTGGAGAGATTCTTTCTGTCGATAAAGCGGGCGTGATAGTTCGCGGCGTTATTTACTAACTATTCGAAAAGTATTGCTAGCTGCGGATCGACCTGTGGATAGTCGCGCTTGATGTCCTGTTCGTATAGCTGGCTGTTGATCCAATCCCAGCTAATCCACTCTCCATCATCGTATATGCCGTCGCCGGAATTCATTGGTCGGCCTGTCATAGAGCACCGTATCATTCAGGTTTCCTTGCGAGGTGTGATGCGTAAACAGAAGCGCGTTATGGTTGTTATGGCGGATGAAGGGACTACCCCTTTGCCTTCACCACAGCATCCGGCACTTCATCCAGCGAAATAATATGATCGACACCGCCGAGTTTGATGGCTTCTTTCGGCATGCCGAACACGACGCAGGATTCTTCGTCTTGTGCGTAGGTGCGGGCGCCGAGGTCATGCAACTCTTTCATGCCGCGGGCGCCATCATCGCCCATGCCGGTCATGATGATGGCGACTGCATTTTTTCCAGCTGCCTGTGCGGTCGAGCGAAATAACACATCGACCGAGGGGCGGTGGCGGCTGACCAGCGGGCCGTCTTTGACTTCGACGAAATATTGCGCGCCGCTGCGTTTCACCAGCATGTGTTTGCCGCCTGGGGCAATCAGTGCGAGCCCCGGCAAAATCCGATCGCCGGTTTCGGCTTCCTTCACATCGATGGCACAGAGGCCGTCGAGACGTTTGGCAAAACTCTGCGTGAACTTTTCCGGCATATGCTGCACCAGCGCGATACCGGGGCAGGTGCGAGGCAATTTCGTCAGCACCCGCTCCAGGGCCTGCGTGCCGCCGGTGGAGGTGCCAATTACGACGAAACGTTCGGTGGTGGGAATATGCGCGGAACCGCTGGCCGCTTCGAGCATCGCATCGGCGCTGAGTTTGGGGCGCGGTGTCAGGCCGCTTGCGTTTTTTTGTGCTGCAGCCGGATTCGGTGGCGTGGGCGCCGAGTGCATTTTTTCCATGCGCGCACCGGCGGCGGCGCGAATTGCACCGGCCAGCTCGCTGGAGCTGTCGACGATAAAATTCTTCAGGCCCATGGTTGGCTTGGTGATGATGGCAATGGCGCCGGCAGCGAGTGCCTGCATGGTCACGTCGGCGCCTTTTTCAGTCAGCGTCGAGCAGATGATGACCGGTGTCGGCCGCGTGCCCATGATCTGGCGCAGGAAGGTGATGCCATCCATGCGCGGCATTTCGATATCGAGCACGATCACATCGGGCCAGTCGTTTTTCATTTTTTCGATGGCGAACAGTGGGTCGGAAGCGGTCGCGAACACCTGGATATCTTTGTGTTTGGCGAGAACGTCCTGCATTACCTGACGCACGATGGCGGAGTCGTCGACGATCATTACGCGGATGGGCATGGTTGAAACTCCCGAAATTAAATCTACAGCGCGTTAAATTTGCGGTGCTCAAGTTGTGCGATGCGCAAAGTTTTGGCTCTCACTTTGCGCGACTAAATTTTTCGGTATACGGATGGTGCTATCAGTTGCAGCGGCAGTTCCATGCCAAACAGGGATTCCGAATGCCCGAGAAAAAGCCAGCCGCCTTTGCGCAAACTGTTGGCAACGGCCCTGACTACTTTGAGTTTGGTGGGTGTATCGAAATAGATGATGACGTTGCGCAGAAAGGCGACATCGAAATCGCGCAAATCCGGCGGCAATGACATCAGGTTCAGCTGGCGAAAGGTAACGCGATCGCGCAGTTCCTTTTCGATCAGCAGATAACCTTCGTATTCACCCTGGCCGCGCAGGCAATAGCGTTTCAGAAAGGCCGGCGGCATACCGCGCACGCGCTCCATCGGAAACAGCGCGCGCTGGGCGTGGGCGAGCACGCGGGTGCTGATATCGGTTGCAGTAATGTCCCAGCCCTGCGGGCCGAGCCGGTCGTGCAGGGTCATGGCGATGGAGTAGGGTTCTTCACCGGTGGAGCAGGCTGCGCTCCACACGCGCAAACGTGCACCTTTCTGTTCTGGCGCGATGGTGTCGCGCAGCCAGCGAAAATGCTGGTCCTCGCGAAAGAAATAGGTTTCGTTGGTAGTAATCAGATCGATCGAATGCTGGCGCTCGGCACTGTTCTCCGGCGCGCTGACGATGTCGTAATAAGCCTTGAAGCTGGTCAGTCCCAACTCGTTCAAACGGCGATTGAAACGGCCGACCAGCAGGATCTTTTTTTGATCCGACAGGGAGATGCCGGCCTGCTCGAAAAAAAATCGCTGGAACAATCCGAATTCATGGTCGGTCAGCTCAAAGCTGCGCAGAATCGGTAATACCGGAGCGGTCATGGGCTTCTGTCGTTATTTTTGATGCGTGATCTAACTGGGCCCGCAGCTGAATTAACTGACGACCGTCCTCTTGCAAATGCAGCGTTTACGGATTGTCGTCTTCTGCCATGTCGCCCGATGCCACGCCGACCAGCGACGCGAGCTCCTCCAGCGATACCACCTGACGCACATCCAGAATAATGACCATCTTGCCGTCGACCTTGAGAATGCCCTCGATAAAGTCCGTGCGCAGGTTGGCGCCGAAGGTGGGGCGTGCCTCGATCTGTTCGAGATCGATACTCATGACTTCGCTGACCGCATCGACCAGCACGCCGAGCAGTTGCAGATCAATTTCCGGATTGTTGACCTCAAGAATGATCACGCAGGTGCGGCGACCGACTTCGGTCTGGTCGCGGCCGAAGCGCGACGACAGGTCGATCACCGGCACCACGGAGCCGCGTAAATTGATTACACCGCGCATGAAGTCGGGCATCAGCGGAATGGTGGTGATGTTGCCGAATTCAATGATCTCTCGGATGTGTTCGATCGGCAGCGCAAACAATTCGCTGCCGAGTTGAAAGGTCAGGTATTGGCGCAGCACGACTTCCTGCGCCGCCTTTTCCTTTTTCGCGCCGCCCTTGGCGGCCGAACCGTTACCGACCGAGCCGTTACCGACCGTAGAGGAAACCTGATTCATGACGTTGCCTCAGAAGCGAGTGAATGCCGATTCGTCGACGGTCGGTTTGCCGGATGCAGCGGCTATCGGTGCGGCGGCTGCATGCGGTGCGCGTTCCGTTGTTGCCTGTTCGGCGACATCGGCGGTGATTTTGAAGTAGTGCACCACACCTTGCAGACGCGATGCCTGACTGCTCATTTCATCCGCGGTCGACGACAGTTGCTCCGAAGCGGCTGCAGTCATCTGCGTAGTTTGTGAAAGCTGGTTGACGGCGGAGCTGATCTGTTCGAGGCCGCTGGTCTGTTCGCGCGATGCCGATGCAATTTCCTGCACCAGATCGGCGGTTTTGCGAATCGATGGCACCAGTTGCTCCAGTGAGGTGCCGGCGCGTTCGGCGAGGCTGACGCTGTTGGTGGCCAGCGAACCGATTTCCTGTGCGGCTATCTGGCTGCGTTCTGCCAGCTTGCGTACTTCGGCGGCGACGACCGCGAAACCGCGGCCATGATCGCCGGCGCGTGCCGCTTCGATCGCAGCGTTGAGGGCGAGCAGGTTGGTTTGATACGCGATGTCGTCGATGATGCCGATTTTCTGGGCGATCTGACGCATTGCCGTGACGGTTTCGCGCACCGAATTACCACCTTCCTGTGCATCGCCGGCCGATTTGCTGGCGATGTCATCGGTGACGCGGGCATTGTCGGCGTTCTGTGCGACGGTCGACGAAATTTCTTCGACCGAGGCGCTGGTTTCTTCAACGTTGGCGGCCTGTTCCGAAGCGTTCTGGCTCAGTGCCTGTGACGACGACGAAATCTGCTGCGATGCCGATGCCAGCGAATTCGACGTGGTGCTGATGTCCTGCATCACACCGCGCAGTTTCTCGACCATGTGCGCCATATTGGCGAGCAGGCTGGTCGAATCTTTTTTGCGCAGATTGACACTGACAGTCAGGTCGCCCAGGGCAACACGTTTGACGACGTCGGCTGCGTAGTCCGGCTCACCGCCGAGCTGACGCATGATCAGGCGGGCGACGACAAGTCCCATGATAAAGGCAACGGCGAACGAAATGCCGATCGCGATCAAGGTGATTTTGCGGGTCTGCGCGACCATCATCAGGCTCTCCTGATTGACTTCATCGGCGCGCTCGATGTTGTTCAGCACCAGCTCGTCATAAGCCGCTTCGATATTCTTGGTCTGTTCGCGCAGTTTGCCGTTAATGACGGCGGCGGCCTGATCGTTTTTACCCTCTTCGAGCAGGCTGGTGGCTTCGTCGGTGAATTCGAGGTAGTCCGGCGTCAACGCTTCGATCTTGTCGCGCAGGACTTTTTCCGATTCGGTCGGCTCGGTTTTCATATATTGCGCATAATTTTTCTCGGCCTGCTCCCAGTAGCTGTCGACGCGCTCCAGTGTTTCTGCCTGGCTTGCAGGATCTTTCTGTTGCGCCAAAGCCCGAATCAGTGTGCGTGCGTGCAGCGCCACGTTGAGGTCGGATTTGCCGAGATTGGCGATGGCCAGCAGATTGTTTTCGTAGATGCCCTGGCCGCGATTGCCGATTTTCTCCATCTCCAGCAGGCACCAGGTACCCAGCGCCAGTGTGATCAGGGCACAGGCGGTAAAGGCTCCGAGCAATTTCGCGCCCAGTCCGAGCTTAATACGCAATTTCATGATCTCTCCCCGAGTTTATCGAGCTTGTGTTTCAGTAGAAAAAAGTCAGTAAAAAAAGCCAGTAGAAAAAAACAACATTGAAGGCAAAAATTAAACCGGTAAAACTTAGTGCGTAGCTCTAATGAGTAGCCACCGCATGCAAACCTGAACCGTTTTCATGATGTGCAACTGCGCGATTCAACACCTGCTGCACATCCAGCAGCAGGGCGACATCGCCGTTGCCGAGAATGGTTGAGCCGCTGACGGCGCGGGTATGACGGAACAATTGCCCCAGCGGTTTGATCACCGCCTGCAATTCACCCACCAAGCGATCGACGACGATGCCGGCGCGGGTGTGGCCGAATTGCACCACCACCAGGCTTTCGCGAGTCGGCGGCGTGCCGTTGAGGCGGAACAGGTCGCGCAAATTCACGATTGGAATCGATTCGCCGCGCAAGTGGATCAGCTCGTGATGCATGTCTTCGCGTTTGAGATCAAGGCATTCCTTGATCATTTCCAGCGGAATGACGAAATCGGAGTCGTTCACCTGCACCCGGAAACCGTCGATGATCGCCAGCGTCAATGGCAGTCGAATACGTACGGTAGAGCCGGAACCGAAGGTGCTGTCGAGTTCGACATCGCCGCGCAGGGCTTCGATATTTTTGCGCACCACATCCATGCCGACGCCGCGGCCGGAAATGTTGGTGACTTTTTCTGCGGTCGAAAAACCCGGCGCAAAAATCAGGTTGAGAATCTCGCGTTTGGTCATTTCCGCATCGGCACTGATCAGGCCGCGTTCGATGGCCTTGTTGCGAATGCGCGTCGGGTCCATGCCGCGACCATCGTCGGTAATTTCGATGATGATGCTGCCCGATTCTTGAAACGCGGTGAGGCGCAGCGTGCCGGCTTCCGATTTGCCGGCGGCGATACGGCCGGCAACATCTTCGATGCCGTGATCCATTGCGTTGCGCACGCAGTGCATCAGCGGGTCTGCGAGTTTTTCGACCATGGTTTTGTCGAGTTCGGTATCGGCACCGGAAATAACCAGTTCGATTTTTTTGCCGAGATCTTTCGAGACATCGCGCACCACGCGCGGGAAACGCGAGAACACTTCGCCGATCGGCACCATGCGCATGTTCAGCGAGGTGTCGCGAATCTGTTCGACCAGCATGTTGACGGTATCGGTGGTTTCCTTCGCAGCGGCACTGCCGGTTTGGTGGGCGGCGAGTTGTGCGCCGGCGCTGGCAATCACCAGTTCGCCGACGAGATTGATCAGCTGATCGAGTTTGCCGGCTTCGACTTTAATGAATTTCGTGTCGGCGGCTTTTTTACCATCGCCTTTGGCTTTGGGACCGGCTTCAGCACCTTCGGCAACCGCGACGGCTTCGGGCTCCTGCTTGCGAATCGTGATCTGCGAATCTTCGCGCACGAATTCAAACGCATCTTCCAGCGTTTTTTGATTCGCGGTCGTTTCCAGTTCGATGTCGAAACCGAGATAAAAGGTTTCCGCATCCATATCGGGGCCGGCGGGCAATTTGTCGAGCAGGGTTTTTACCTGGATCAATTTGCCGATGGTGGCGAGATAACGAATGAACGACAGCGGGTCCATGCCGTTGCGAAAGACATCCGGTGACAGATGCAGTGAGATGTTCCAGGTTGCAGCAACCGCCGGCGCGGCGACGACAGCGGCGGATTTTGCCGGCGCGGCCCCGCCTGACTTTCCTTCATCTAAATAAACGGATAATTTTTGCACCAGCACTTCGCGCGCGGCGGGATCGGGCTCGGCGTCGGTGCCATCGTCGACGGTGTCGATCAGGCGGCCCATATAATCGCTGCAGTCGAGCATCAGCGACATCATGTCGGCGTCCATCTCCAGCTTGCCGCCGCGCACGCGGTCGAGCACGCTTTCGGTGACGTGCGTGAAACTGACGATTTTATCGAGGCCGAACAGGCCGGCAGAACCTTTGATCGTATGCGCAGCGCGGAAGATCGCGTTGACATCGTCGGGCGTACTGCCCTCCGTTTCGATTTTCAGCAGGGCGTCTTCCATCGCTACCAGAAGTTCGCGCGCTTCCTGGACGAGGGCGCCGCGGGCGCTGTCGAGATTCATGCGGGCTCTCCGGTGGCGTCGATAGCCGCATTGAGTTCGGCGAGATTCAGCAAATTAATCACTTCCTGCACAGCGGGGCTGGCACCGGTCAATGTCAGCGTTTTGCCGAGCCGCTGCGCTTCGCGTTGCACCAGCAGCAATAACTGCACGCCGGAGGTGTCGATTTCTTCCACGGCGTCGAGCTCGACATTAACGGCGGCGTGTTCGTTCAGGGCATCCATCAACTGCTGTTTCGATTCGGCAGCGGTGTAGATGGTGAATTCGCCTTCGATGCGGATTTGCGCCGGTTGCGCGGAGGAGTTCACGATAATCGTCATGGTGTTTTCCTGGGCAAGGCCCGTCGTTTACGGCAACACCAACTTCGAAACAGCATCCAGCAACACCGGCGGCTGGAACGGTTTGACGACCCAGGCGCGCACGCCGGCCGCTTTGCCTTCGGCTTTTTTCTCTTCGCCGGCTTCGGTGGTGAGCATGATCACCGGCGTGAATTTGTAAGCCGGCAATTGTTTTGCCGCTTTGACGAAGGTGAGGCCATCCATATTCGGCATGTTGACGTCGGAGACGATCAGATTGATTTTGCGTCCGTCGAGTTTGGTCAGTGCGTCTTTGCCGTCGCAACCTTCGACAACGTCATATCCGGCGCCCTTCAGGGCGATGCTGACGACCTGCCGAAAGCTGGTGGAGTCGTCGACTACGAGAATGGTTTTGGCCATGAGATTTCCTGCTTGTCTGTGTTCGGGTGCAACGCTGGCTTATAGATAGTTCATAGCCGGCGTTGCTGCATGAAAAGCGACATTAAAAATTGGCGAACTAAAAAAATGTCACGGTGGATTCGTTGCTTTTGGTGTGCGTGACGCCGGTGTGGGCGGTGTGTTGTTCCATCGTGGTATAGCTGCGTTCGAGTGTGGTGAGCCAGGTTTGCGCGGCGGGCACCGGGCCTTGGCTCGACGCATCGTTGAGGCGGTCGACGTCGTGAATCACATGCGAAAGAATCTGGCTGGTGCGATCCTGGAATTGCAGATCGACCAGCACGCCGTTGATGGCGTTTTCGACATCGTGGCTGGCGCTCTGCAACAGCGAAATGCGTTGTTCGAGGGTTTGCGCACTGTTGGAGAAGTCGGCGAGTACCTGATTCACCACGCTTTCTGCCTCGCGCGTGAGCTGGCGTTCGTCGGCGGCATTGGCATTGGCCTGCTCGACGACGTGTTGTACGGACTGGCTGATATTCATGACTTTTTCGGTGATGCGTTTGCCGGTTTCGCCGGACAGCGTCGATAGTTTGCGCACTTCGTCTGCCACTACCGCAAAACCGCGGCCGCTTTCGCCAGCGCGCGCCGCTTCGATCGCCGCGTTCAACGCCAGCAGGTTGGTCTGCGATGCAATTTTCGCGACGTCTGCGGCCATGGCCACCAGTTCGTCGATAAATTGGGTGAGGCCCTGGATTTCCGCGAGAAACAGTTCGCGTGTCTGCCGCGTTTGATCGAGCGTGCTCACCACTTTCGGCAATTCGGTCTGTGCGGTGTGGATGACTTCGACCACGCTGCTGTCGCTGCCCTGATCGGTCGACAGGGCCATGGTCTGTTGCAGTTGTTGATTCACGGCGACAAATTTGTCGGTCAGCCCGCCGATACCTTCCTCGGTCTGACGCTGGGCAAGGCTGATGTGTTTATTCCACAACGGCAGTACTGCCACCAGCAAACTGCGCAGTGCCAGCAATTCCTGGCGATCGCTTTCGTACTGCGGATCAATCGGCGGAATCGCGGCGATTGCGGCCTGCGTGACGCGATTGGCAATAAAGCTGGTAACCATGAGCTGCAGCAGCGCGAGTACGACGCCGGCGATCAGCCCAACCCACCATTGCGCAGCGCACAGAGCCGACGTCGCGACGATGGCTGCGGCAACCAGAATGGCGGGAAAATACTTTTGTAAATCCATTGTTTTTATGTCCCGAGAAGACGTGAAAAGTGGCGACAGTACGAAAAGGTTTCAGGAGTATAGATTTCAGCGCGCAGCCTGCAAGAAATCTGTCTAACGATTTGGCTTAGTTGCGGGCGCGCGTGTAGACGCTGATTTACCGGTCGGTGTTAGAAGATTTCCACCGGGAAATTGCCGATTGCCGTTTTTTTAATTCTTTGTCATGTGAATTTGCCAACACAGATTGATTTATTTGCTATGGGCGCGCCGGTGGTCGGGAGATAGGGGGCTGTGAGAGCATGGCCGCGTTTTTTTGCAC
>JBEVMI010000274.1:0-11309 GCA_040508685.1 Spongiibacteraceae bacterium | reverse complement strand
CGATGTAATTGGCTGTCTGCTGACCCGGTCGAATGCCGGGCAAAAAAGCGCCCGATTTCTTCAGGTTCTCGGCAACTTCCGCCGGATTGAATACCAACGCGGGGTAGAAGAAGCAGAAAAACACGACCAACACGCCGAAGAGCAGAATATTCAGCGGCTGACCAGGGCCGATCGCCAACGCCACATCCTGCAGCCAGCCCACCTTTTCCGAGCCCTGCCCAAACCACTGCGCGATCGACGCAGGAAACAGCAGGATTGAGCTGGCAAAAATGGCCGGTATTACGCCTGACATATTAACTTTCAGCGGCAGGTGACTAGACTGGGCCTGATAGACCCGATTGCCGCGTTGCTGCTTGGCGTAGTTCACCGTTATGCGGCGCTGACCGCGCTCGATAAAAATCACGAGAAATATTACGGCAAGCGCGAGTGCCAAAATAAACAGCAACACCAGCGCATTGAGCTCACCTTGCCGGGCCTGCTCCAGCGACTGACCGATAGCGCTCGGCAACCCGGCGACGATACCGGCAAAAATAAGCATGGAAATGCCGTTGCCGATACCGCGCTCGGTAATCTGTTCACCCAGCCACATCAAAAATACTGCGCCTGTAACCAGCGACACCACAGCAACAAAATAAAATGCCATCCCCGGTTCGTACGCCTGGCTGCCCAAACTCACAGCCATCCCGGAGCCCTGCAGCAATGCCAGCACCACCGTCAGGTAACGCGTGTACTGGGTCATTTTGCGACGACCGGACTCACCCTCTTTCTTGAGAGCCTCCAGCTGTGGCGTCACCGTTGACAATAACTGCACAATGATCGATGCCGAGATATACGGCATGATTCCCAATGCAAAAATACTCATGCGCTCGAGCGCACCACCGGAAAACATGTTGAACAATCCGAGAATCGTGCCCTGATTCTGGTTGAACATGGATGCCAGCTTTGCCGGGTCGATACCAGGCACCGGAATGTGCGTACCAATCCGGTAAACAATCAGAGCCAGCAGAAGAAAACGAAGGCGAGCTAGAAGCTCGCCCATGCCTGCCTGCTGACCTGCGGTCGGCGTTCCAACCTTGGCCATTATTCCTCGACCTTGCCGCCAGCTTTTTCGATGGCTTCGCGTGCGCCTTTAGTCACACCGAGGCCTTTGATGGTGACCGCCTTGGCGACGTCACCACTCAAAAACACCTTGGCGCGCTCGATATTGCGGCTGATCAGATTGGCGCGTTTGAGCGCGTCGAGATCAATCACTGCATCGCCGATATTGTTCAGCTCCGACGTGCGGATTTCCGCAGTAACGCGAGCCAGGCGAGTACTGAAACCGTACTTCGGCAGACGAATCTGCAACGGCATTTGACCACCCTCGAAACCAGGGCGAACGCTGCTGCCGCGCGAAGCTTGACCTTTGTGGCCGCGCCCGGCAGTTTTGCCTAGACCGCTACCAATACCACGACCGACCCGCTTCGCGGCGCGCTTGGAGCCAGGTGCCGGGCTCAAGCTATTCAGACGCATTTCATCGGACATGGGGCTATTCCTCAACACGAACCAGGTAATTGACCTTGTTGATCATGCCGCGAACCGAGGGGGTATCCTCGACTTCGACAACATGACCAATACGACGCAAGCCGAGACCGGTGATGCAGGCCTTGTGCGCCTTCAGGCGGCCATTCGTGCTACCAACCTGCGTAACCTTGATTTTCTTGGTCATGACTAACATTCCAACCGTATCGTTAGCGAGTTCCGGCGCTGCCTCAGCCGAGAATCTCTTCCACAGACTTACCGCGCTTGGCAGCAATGGAATCCGGCGAGGTGATGCCGCGCAGCGCATTGAAGGTCGCACGCACGACGTTGACCGGATTGGTCGAGCCGTAACATTTGGCCAGCACGTTGTGCACGCCAGCGAGCTCCAGTACAGCGCGCATCGCGCCACCAGCAATGATGCCGGTACCTTGCGAAGCAGGCTGCATATAGACCTTGGAGGCACCGTGACCCGCCTTAATGGCGTAGTGAATGGTATCGCCATTGAGGTCGACCTGAATCATGTTGCGACGCGCAGCTTCCATCGCCTTCTGGATCGCAGCAGGCACTTCGCGCGCCTTGCCGCGGCCAAAGCCGACTTTACCCTTGCCATCGCCAACCACGGTCAGTGCGGTGAAGCCGAAAATACGACCACCTTTCACAACCTTCGCAACGCGATTGACCTGTACCAGTTTTTCCTGGTAACCGTCACTGTTCTCGCGTTCCTTGTCTCTGTCTCTGCCTTTCTGTTCGTTCTGCGCCATCGCTCGAAACCTTTAGAATTCCAGGCCGCCTTCGCGGGCCGCATCAGCCAGTGCTTGCACACGACCGTGATATTTGAAGCCGCTGCGATCAAACGCGACCTTGGAGATGCCTGCCGCTTTCGCGCGCTCAGCAATCAGTTTGCCCACACCGGCCGCCGCGTCTTTGTTGCTCGTGGCACCGCTGCGCAGCGTTTGATCCAGCGTCGATGCGCTCGCCAACACACGATCGCCTTCGGGGGCGATAACTTGCGCGTAAATGTGACGCGGCGTGCGGTGAATGCTCAGACGATTGATGCGCAATTCGCGGATTTTGCTCCGCGAGCGCCGCGCACGGCGAAGTCTCGATTCTTTCTTGGTTGCGCTCATGACCCGGCCTTACTTCTTCTTGGCTTCTTTACGAAGCACATGTTCATCGGAGTAGCGGATGCCTTTACCTTTGTAGGGCTCGGGCGGACGGAAGCCACGAATCTTCGCTGCCGCCTGACCCACGGCCTGCTTGCTGGCACCGCGCACAATGATTTCTGTTTGAGTGGGTGTTTCCACCGTCACGCCTTCCGGCAGCTGAAAATCGACCGGGTGGGAAAAGCCGAGCGTGAGATTCAGCGAGTTGCCGGCAGCTTTCGCGCGGTAGCCAACGCCAATCAGCTCGAGCTTCTTCTCGAAACCTTTGGTGACGCCGAGCACCAGATTGTTAACCAGAGCACGCGCCGTACCCGCCTGAGCCCAGGAACCGGCAATCGCGGCGTTGCGGGCCGCAAACGTTACTTTGCCATCCTCAACTTTCACATCGACTTTGTCGTGCAACGCGATCGACAGCGTCACCTTGGCACCCTTCACGGTCACCTGATTGCCATCGAGTGAGACCTCGACACCAGCCGGAATAACTACCGGACTTTTTGCGACTCTGGACATAGCCTAAACCCGTCACTTTGTTCGTCAGTTGTGCGTCTATCGATGCAGCCTATCCGCACAGTCGTAATCGTTTGCCGGGTTCGTTAGAACACCGTGCAGAGCACTTCGCCACCAACACCCGCTTTACGCGCAGCGCGATCGGTCATCACACCCTGGCTGGTCGACACAATGGCAATGCCCAGACCATTGCGCACTTTCGGCAACTCGCCTTTGCCCTTGTAGGCGCGCAATCCCGGACGGCTGACACGATCAATTTCGGCGATAACCGGACGGCCTTCAAAATACTTCAGGCCGATGTTCAAATTTTTCTTGCCTTCGACGTCGTTAATGGCGGCGCTGGCGATATAACCTTCATCCTGCAGCACTTTGGCCACAGCCAACTTCAAATTCGATGCAGGCATGGAGACGGTCGGCTTGCCAGCGAGCTGGGCATTACGAACGCGGGTCAACATGTCCGCCAGTGGATCTTGCATGCTCATAACTAATTCCTCGATTCGATCCGCTTACCAGCTGGACTTGACCAAGCCCGGCACATCGCCGCGCATTGCCGCTTCGCGCAGCTTGTTACGACCCAGACCGAACTTGCGATAAAACCCGTGTGGACGACCCGTCAGCTGGCAGCGATTGTGCTGCCGCACTTTGCTGGCATTGCGCGGCTGCTGCTGCAGCTTGATCTGTGCAGCCCACTTGTCTTCATCGCTGGTTTTTGGGTCAGCGATGACAGCCTTCAGCGCAGTGCGCTTGGCAGCAAATTTCGCAACAGTGCGCGCACGTTTGGTTTCGCGCGCGATCATCGAGGTCTTGGCCATGGGCTACCTTCAGCTCTCAGTCTTTGCTACTGGTTTTGAACGGGAAATTAAACGCGCTAAGCAACGCACGACCGTGATCATCGTTTTGTGCCGAGGTCGTAATCGTTACGTCGAGGCCACGCAGGGCGTCAACCTTGTCGTAATCAATCTCCGGAAAAATAATCTGCTCGGTAACACCCATCGCAAAATTACCGCGACCGTCAAATGCCTTCGGGCTGATGCCGCGGAAGTCACGGATACGCGGGATCGCAATACTGATCAGACGATCCAGAAATTCGTACATACGCTCGCCGCGCAGCGTTACCTTGCAGCCGATCGGCCAGCCTTCGCGAATCTTGAAGCCTGCCACGGATCTGCGAGCCAACGTCTGAACCGGCTTTTGACCGCAAATGGATTGCAGATCTTTCAGCGCATGCTCTAGCACTTTCTTGTCGCCGACAGCTTCCCCAACACCCATATTCAAGGTGATTTTGGTGATGCGTGGAACCGCCATAATGTTCGCGATACCCAACTGTTCTTTCAGCTTGGCGCGCAACTCGGTTTCATAAAGCTTTTTCAATCTGGCCATTTCTGCTACCTGCCGCCTTAAGCGTCGATGACTTCGCCGGTGGACTTAAATACGCGCACCTTGCTGCCGTCTTCCAGAATTTTGAAGCCGACACGGTCTGCCTTGTTGGTGGCCGCATTGTAGATAGCGACGTTCGATACCTGGATCGGCGCCTCTTTCTCAATGATGCCGCCCTGCACATTGGCTTGCGGGTTCGGTTTCTGATGTTTCTTGACGATGTTGATACCGCCGATCAGCAGGCGTGCGTCGTCGACCACTTTGGCGACTTTGCCGCGCTTGCCTTTATCCCGACCGGTCAGAACGATTACTTCGTCATCGCGTTTGATCTTACGCATTGCTAAATCCTCTTCTCTCGCTGCTACTCAGGCGGTTCCGTCTACAGAACTTCTGGCGCCAGAGAGATGATCTTCATGAAACGTTCGCTACGCAGCTCACGGGTCACCGGGCCAAAGATCCGGGTGCCGATTGGTGCCAGCTGGTTGTTGAGCAGTACGGCGGCGTTATCGTCGAACTTGATCAGCGATCCGTCAGCGCGGCGTACACCTTTTTTGGTGCGCACGACAACGGCATTCATGACCTGGCCTTTCTTCACCTTGCCACGCGGAATTGCTTCCTTAATGGTGACCTTGATCAGATCGCCAATACGGGCGTAACGACGATGTGAGCCGCCAAGCACCTTGATACACATAACCTGGCGCGCGCCGCTGTTATCAGCCACTTCCAGGTACGATTCTGTTTGAATCATGTTCTACTCCGAACCTGCAAACTCAAGTGTTTACAGCGCCAGTAACTAACCAAACCGCGTTTGCCGCACTATCAATAGTGCCCAACCAATACTCAGACGAGCGCTGCTCTTTCATCGACCCGCAGCAATGCCCAGGTTTTGGTTTTCGACAGCGGACGGGTTTCATAAACCGTAACGACGTCGCCAATCTGGCATTCATTTTTCTCGTCGTGTGCATGGAGCTTCGACGATTTGGTGATGTATTTGCCGTACATCGGATGGCGCACTCGACGCTCAACCAGCACGGTGATGGTTTTATCCATCTTGTCGCTGACCACGCGGCCGGTGACGGTGCGTGCTTTGTTTTCGGTTTCCGCCATGATCAGTTACCTGCCTTCTGGTTCAACACTGTCTTGACCCGCGCAATCTCGCGACGCGCCTGCTTCAGCAGGTGGGTTTGGGACAGCTGGCCGGTTGCTTTCTGAACGCGCAATTTAAATTGCTCGGCCAGAGTCTTTTGCAACTCGCCATTCAATTCTTCGACGGACTTGCCACGCAAATCTTTAGCATTCATCACATCACCGTCCGTTTCACAAATGTCGTCGGCACCGGCAGCTTGGCGGCGGCAAGGGCGAACGCTTCACGCGCCAGCTCCTCTGTCACACCTTCCACTTCGTACAGCACCTTGCCCGGTTGAATCTGGGCAACCCAGTACTCGACGTTACCCTTACCATTACCCATCCGCACTTCGAGCGGCTTTTCGGTAATCGGCTTGTCCGGGAACACACGGATAAACACCTTACCGCCACGCTTGATGTGACGAGTGAGTGCGCGACGCGCTGCTTCAATTTGACGAGCAGTCAGTCGGCCGCGCTCTAGAGCTTTCAGGCCGAATTCGCCGAAGCTCACTTTGCTGCCCCGCTGTGCCAGGCCGCGATTGCGGCCCTTATGCATCTTGCGAAACTTGGTACGCTTAGGTTGAAGCATCGCTGAAACCCTTAATTACTTGCGCTTTTCTTGGCTTTGGGATCGGTTGCTTCACGGGTGTCAAGAATTTCGCCCTTGAAGATCCACACTTTCACACCGATCACGCCATACGTGGTATGCGCTTCGTGCGTGTTGTAGTCGATGTCGGCGCGCAGTGTATGCAGCGGGACACGACCTTCGCGATACCATTCGGTACGCGCAATCTCTGCGCCGCCAAGACGGCCGCTTACCATAACCTTCACGCCTTCTGCGCCTTGGCGCAGCGCATTCTGTACCACGCGCTTCATCGCACGACGGAACATAACGCGACGCTCGAGCTGCTGCGCGACATTGATCGCTACCAGCTTGGCATCGAGATCCGGCTTGCGGATCTCCTCGATATTGATTTGCACCGGTACACCCATGCGCTCCGTGAGATCCTTGCGGAGCTTGTCCACATCCTCACCTTTCTTCCCGATAACAATTCCGGGGCGAGCGGTGTGGATCGTGATGCGCGCGGTTTGTGCCGGGCGCTCGATCAGGATGCGGCTGACTGAGGCACTCGCCAGCTTGCGCTGAAGATAGTCACGCACATTCAGATCAGTGATCAGCTGTTGCGCGTACGACTTGCGACCGGCATACCAAACGGAGTTGTGAGTCCGGATGATGCCCAGCCGAATGCCAGTCGGATGTACTTTCTGACCCATTTGGTCGTCTCCTACTTCGCTTCGCCGTCAGCCACTTTCACAGTGATGTGACAGCTGCGCTTGGAAATCCGATCAGCGCGGCCTTTGGCCCGCGGCATGATCCGCTTCATCGTGACGCCTTCATCGACGAAAATCGTCGATACTTTCAGCTCGTCGACATCTGCACCCTCGTTGTGCTCGGCGTTGGCAATCGCCGAGTTCAACACTTTCTTGATCAGTTGCGCTGCTTTCTTGGGGCTGAAAGCCAAAATATTCAGTGCTTCCTCTACGCCTTTGCCGCGAACCTGGTCAGCCACCAGGCGCGCCTTTTGAGCGGAGATTCTTGCGCCTTTGAGATAAGCCGTAGCTTCCATCGTTTCCAACCTCGTCTCAGCAGAGGATTATTTCTTGGACTTTTTGTCGGCAGCGTGACCTTTAAAGGTACGCGTAGCCGCAAATTCGCCCAGCTTGTGCCCAACCATGTCCTCGGTGATGAACACCGGTACATGCTGTCGACCGTTGTGAACAGCGATGGTCAAGCTCACCATATCTGGAGCGATCATGGAGCGACGCGACCAGGTCTTGATCGGGCGCTTGTCGCTTTTTTCGATGGCGACTTCGACTTTCTTCAGCAGGTGAAGGTCGATAAACGGACCTTTCTTCAGCGAACGCGGCACAACCCTATCCTCTCTTCCAAACCGCCCTCAACCAGGGTTGAGAACGAAACGACAGCAACGCGTGAATTATTTGGCGTTGCGGCGACGCACGATCATGTTGTCCGTACGCTTGTTCTTGCGGGTTTTGTAACCCTTGGTCGGGGTACCCCATGGCGACACAGGATGACGACCAGCAGATGTGCGGCCCTCACCACCACCGTGCGGGTGATCGACCGGGTTCATCGCAGTACCGCGAACCGTCGGACGAATACCACGCCAGCGAGTAGCACCAGCTTTACCCAACTTGCGCAGGTTGTGCTCGCTGTTTGAAACTTCACCCAGCGTTGCACGGCAATCAGCCAACACCTTGCGCATCTCGCCCGAGCGCAAGCGCAACGTGGCGTATTGACCTTCGCGAGCGACCAGCTGTGCCGACGCTCCGGCACTGCGCGCAATCTGTGCACCCTTGCCTGGCTTCATCTCGATACAGTGAACCGTGCTACCCAACGGCACGTTGCGCAGCGGCAGTGTGTTGCCCGGCTTGATCGGTGCATCGTTACCCGATTGCACCTGATCGCCAGCCTTCACGCTTTTCGGCGCGATGATGTAACGACGCTCGCCATCCGCATACAAAACCAACGCGATAAATGCAGTGCGGTTGGGGTCGTATTCGAGACGCTCGATCTTGGCCGGAATACCATCTTTGTCGCGCTTGAAATCAACCAGACGGTAATGCTGACGGCTACCACCACCGATATGACGAGTCGTGATGCGGCCGTTGTTGTTACGACCACCGCTTTTGTTCCGACTTTCCAGGAGCGGATAGTGCGGCTCACCTTTATGCAGATCCGGATTGACGACACGGACTACAAAACGGCGGCCGGGTGAAGTCGGTTTACTTTTTACAATTGCCATTTCAACAGACTCCGATTATTCCGCAGCTGTCGCAAAGTCGATGTCTTGACCCTGCTCGAGGCGCACGTAAGCTTTTTTCCAGCTCGGCTTTTTAACATCACCAAACTTGTTTTTCTTGACCTTGCCTTTAACGTTCAGCGTCTGCACACCAACAACTTTTACGTTAAACAGCTTTTCCACGGCCTTTTTGACTTCCAGCTTGGTAGCAGATGGAAGCACTTTAAAAACCACTTGATTGCTGACTTCTGCGCAGACCGCGGCCTTCTCGGAAACGTGCGGACCCAGCAGAACTTTGTAAATGCGTTCCGGGTTCATCCCAGCATCTCCTCGAACTTCTTCAGCGCAGACACGGTGATCATGACTTTGTCATATGCGACCAAGCTGACCGGATCAACACCTTGCACATCGCGAACATCAACCTTGTGCAGGTTGCGAGAAGCGAGATACAGATTCTCGTCAACGTCATCAGCGACAATCAGCACATCTTCCAGACCGTAATCGCCGAGAGCTTTAACCAGCGACTTGGTTTTCGGCACTTCGAGCGAAAAGTTCTCTACCACGATCAGGCGCTGCTGACGGGCCAGCTCGGAGAGGATGACCTGCAATGCTGCGCGGTACATCTTCTTGTTAACCTTCTGACTGTGGTCCTGCGGCTTGGCAGCGAAAATCACCCCACCGCCACGCCACATCGGCGAACGAATGGAGCCTGCACGAGCGCGACCGGTACCCTTCTGCTTCCACGGCTTTTTGCCACCGCCGCGCACTTCAGCACGAGTTTTTTGCGCACGAGTACCCTGACGGGCACCCGCGAGATACGCCGTAACAACCTGGTGAACCAGATCTTCGTTGTACTCTCTTGCGAAGGTTACGTCGGATACTTCAACCGTACCCGCTGCGGCGCCGTTACCGGGCTTGGCAATATTCAATTCCATTGCTCACCCCTCTCAGGAATTCTTCAGCTTGATCGCGGGGCGAACAATGACATCGCCACCCGGAGCACCAGGAATCGCACCTTTAATCAGGAGCAGATTCCGCTCAGCATCCACGCGAACGATCTCGAGCGTTTGTACAGTGACTTGCTCATCGCCCATGTGCCCGGTCATTTTCTTGCCCTTGAACACACGCCCTGGGCTTTGATTCTGACCAATAGAACCGGGAACACGGTGCGAGCGCGAGTTACCATGCGTCCAGTCTTGCGTACGGAAATTCCAACGCTTGACAGTACCTTGGTAACCCTTGCCTTTTGAGGTGCCGGTCACATCGACCTTCTGACCAGCTTCGAACACGGCAACCGTCAGCTCAGCACCAACGGCCGGGCTATCGACGCCTTCTTCGAGACGGAACTCCCAAAGACCACGGCCAGCCTCGACACCCGCTTTCGCGAAATGGCCAGCTTCTGCCTTGGCAACCTTGGATGCCTTGCGAGAACCCGTGGTGACCTGCACCGCGCTATAACCATCGCGATCTTCGGTCTTGATGTCAGTGACGCGATTGGGATCAACCTCAATCACGGTCACCGGAATGGAAACACCGTCGTTTGTGAAAACGCGGGTCATGCCAGCCTTCCGGCCGACTAAACCAATAGCCATTGCCTGAACCTCACAGTGTACGGGGCTCTCACCCTCTATGGCCGCTCCTCCCTTTGAGTAAAAAGTGGAGCGTTACACAACCCGGGGAAAGATCCCCGAGCGGGTCTTTCTATTACTTACTTAAGCTGCGCTCAACCACCGCGCATCTGGCGTAACGCCCACCTGGCGCCACACCCAATCAGCCGAGGCTAATCTGAACCTCTACACCAGCCGCCAGATCCAGCTTCATCAATGCGTCTACGGTCTTTTCCGTAGGCTGCACGATATCTAGCAAACGCTTGTGCGTGCGAATCTCGTATTGATCACGCGCATCTTTGTTTGCATGCGGAGAGATCAGAATGGTGAAACGTTCGTTGCGCGTCGGCAGCGGAATGGGTCCGCAAACCTGAGCGCCAGTACGCTTGGCCGTATCTACAATCTCTTGCGCAGAAGCATCGATCAGGCGGTGATCAAAGGCTTTCAAACGAATTCGAATTCGCTGGTTTTGCATTTGACCAACTCTCCTATCCCGAGCGATTTGGTTATTAGCTGCAAGTGTTGCGGCCAGGTCCCCAAAAAGGAAGCGGAATTCTAAGGGTCGCCCCCACCACTGTCAACAAATAGTTTTGGAAATTTTAGGCCTGTTTTTCAGGCTTTTTTAAAACACCGAAACCCGGCGCCACAATCCAAAACCGACTCACTAGCGACGAAAAGGGCGCTCCAAGAGCGCCCCTGCGAAGCCCTACAAGCAATTACTCGATGATCTTGGCAACAACACCCGCACCGACGGTGCGACCGCCCTCACGAATAGCGAAGCGCAGACCATCTTCCATCGCGATCGGAGCAATCAACGTCACGACCATCTGGATATTGTCACCCGGCATGACCATCTCGGTACCTTCCGGCAATTCACAAGCGCCAGTCACGTCGGTGGTACGGAAGTAGAACTGCGGCCGGTAACCCTGGAAGAACGGGGTATGACGGCCCCCTTCTTCTTTGGTCAACACGTACACTTCAGCATTGAACTTGGTGTGCGGCTTGATCGAACCCGGCTTCGCCAGCACCTGACCACGCTCGACGTCGTCACGCTTGGTACCGCGCAGCAGCGCGCCAACGTTCTCACCGGCACGGCCTTCGTCGAGCAGCTTGCGGAACATTTCAACGCCGGTAACGGTGGTCTTAACGGTGTCTTTGATGCCGATGATTTCAACTTCTTCACCGAC
>JBEVMI010000199.1:0-12559 GCA_040508685.1 Spongiibacteraceae bacterium | reverse complement strand
CTTCGGCCACCACTCCATGTTCACCATGCCGGATGAGGTCGAGCCGCCATGCATGACAGGACATTTGCCACCGGTCGTTGTGCTGTTGTTATCCATTTATAAATTCCCGAGAGTTGAGCGAACAGAAATGACGTTGAGTGCGTGGACTGTAATTCTTCGAGCGCGAGTCTGATATTCAATAAAAACTATATGACGAATTGCGGACCTCTATGGGCGGCCAATGTAATTCAGGGGCGGGTAACTGGGAACTATAAGGCGAACATACACAGGGCGATTTGATTTCGATCATCGTGTCGATGCTTAAAGCGCAGCAGACACGCCGTTATTCCAATCCCCACCCAGCGCCGCAATCAATTGCACGCCCGCCGTCAGGCGATCGCCTAACAGGATCAATAAGGCGCGCCGACTTTCCAGCGCGGCCGTCTGCGCGGTGATCACATTCAGGTACGACACGAGGCCGCCGCGGTATTGATTGGTGACCAGGCGTTCGGCTTCTTCGGCGAGCGCAACGGCGCGGCGCTGCACCTCGATTTCGCGCGACACGACCTGCACGCGCGTCAGTGCATCTTCCACTTCGCGAAAACCGTCGAGTACGGTCTGCCGGTAGAACGCGACACTTTCGTCGTAATCGGCGATGGCATTTTCTTTGACGGCGCGCCGTGCGCCGCCGTCGAATAACGTCAAGGCCAGCGCCGGGCCGACCGCCCAGAAACGATTCGGCAATTCGAACCAGTCGCCGTAGCGGCTGCTTTGATAACCGCCGTTCGCGCTCAGCGACAGCGTCGGAAACCACGCGGCCTGCGCGACGCCAATGCGCGCATTGGCGGCGGCGACAGCGCGTTCGGCGCTGGCGATATCGGGGCGGCGTTGCAGCAGCGTCGAGGGCACCGTCACCGGAATGACCGGGTTGGGCAGCGCCGCCGTGCTGGTATCGATGCGCAATTGCACCGGGGTTTTTCCGGTCAACACGGCGATCGCGTTTTCGAGTTGCGTGCGCTGCCATTCAAGATCGATTGCCTGCGCGCGCGTGCGTTCGAGTTGAGTCTGCGCCTGCACCATATCCGCCCTGGCGACAAAGCCGGCGCGATATTGATTGTCGGTGAGCTGCACCGAACGTTCGTAGGCGACCACGGTTTCATTGAGCAGGCGCATCTGTTCGTCCATCACGCGCAACTGGAAATAACTTTGCGCCAGCGTCGATTGCGCACTCAGGCGCGCGCCGGCGAGATCGGCGGCACTAGCCTGCAGCGAGGCGTTGTCGGCTTCCAGCTGGCGTCGCAGTTTGCCCCACAGATCCAGTTCCCAATCGAGGCTGAGGCCGGCGTCATAACGTTTGCTGTTGCTACCGGTACTGAAGCCCTGATCGTCGGTGCGCACCCCGCCGCCCTGGCGTGTGTACGAGGCATCGGCGCCCAGCGTCGGATAAAAACCGGCGCGCGCGCCGCGCAGCGTGGCGAATGCCTTGCGATAACGCGCTTCGGCCTGCGCCAGATTCTGGTTCGAGACAATCAGTTCGCTTTGCAGTTGATCCAGCAGCGGATCGTCGAACAATGCCCACCAATTGTTGGTGCGCGTCAAATCTGCAGGCTCGACCTGTTGCCAGCCGGGTGCACTTTGGGTCGTATCGAACGGCACTGCGGTACCCTTGAATTCGGTCACCGCTGCCGTTGTCGGCGTTTGATAATCGGGGCCGACCGCGCAGGCCGCGAGCAATGCGCCGCAGGTGAACCCCAGCGAAAGGCGTGACAGGGTAGGCATGGTGCGCTGTTCTCTCATGATGGTTTTTCCGCGGCATTCACTGGCGCCGCCACCGCGCTGAGGCGCCAGCGCCGTTGCGCCCACAGACGGAAGCGGTCGAGATAGAGATAAATCACCGGCGTGGTGTACAGCGTCAGCAACTGGCTCACCACCAGGCCGCCGACGATGGTGATACCGAGCGGCCGTCGCATTTCCGCGCCATCGCCGCTGCCGAACATCAGCGGCAAGGCGCCGAACAACGCGGCAGCGCTGGTCATCAGGATCGGGCGGAAACGCAATTGCGCCGCTTCGAATATCGCAGCGCGCGGCGACAGTCCGCGTTCGCGTTCGGCGCTCAAGGCAAAATCGATAATCAGGATCGCGTTTTTCATGACGATGCCGATCAGCAAAAACAGGCCGAGCAACGAGATCAGGCTGAAATCCGTGTCGAGCGCGAGCAATGCCAGCAGCGCGCCGACACCGGCCGAGGGCAGCGTCGACAAGATGGTCAGCGGATGCACGTAACTCTCGTACAAAATACCCAGCACGATATAGACGGTGAGAATCACGCCGAGCAATAAAATCGGCTGGTTGCCCTGGGTTTTTTCGAGCGCGGCACCGGCGCCGCCGAAACGCAGTTGCACCGCATTCGGCATCATGGTTTGCGCCACCGCGCGCTGAATCGCACGCTGCGCCTGATCGATGCTGACACCGGGTGCAAGATTGAAGCCGATGCTTTCCGCCGCGAACTGTCCCTCATGGCGAATACGGTCGGTCGCGGTGCCGTAGCGGTACGTGCTGAACGCCGACAACGGCACGCGCCGATGGTCTTTGGTGATGACGTACACCTCGTTCAACACATCCGGCGTCTGCGTGAATTCCGGCGCGAGTTCCATCACCACGCGGTATTGATTGAGTTCGTCGTACAGCGTTGCGACCTGACGCTGACTGAATGAATTGTTCAGCACCTGCGTCACCGTTTCGATATCGACGCCCAGGCGTTTTGCCGCTTCGCGATCGATATCGAGCTGCACCTGCAGTGCGCCTTCATCGGCGCGGCCGTCGAGGTCGACCAACTCCGGCACGGACTGCAAGGCGCGGTAAACGCGCGGTGCCCAGGTGCGCAACAGTTCGGATTCACTGGCGAGCAGAGACAGCCTCTCGCCGGTGCCGCGACCGCGCTGATTGTCGAGTTGAATGTCCTGGTCGATGGCGAGGAAAAAACGTCCGCCCGGCAATTTCGGCTGGTTGGCGCGCAGGCGGTTGATGACTTCGCGCGACGATTCCTTGCGTTCGCCGACCGGTTTCAGGCGCACCAGCATGAAAGCGTTATTGATGCCGTTGTCGCCGCCGATCGAACCCACCACATCGGCGACGGCGGGGTCATTCAATAACAGCGCCCGGTACGCATCGACCTTGGGCTGCATCGCCATGAACGACAACGCATCGTCGCCGCGCGCAAAACCTTGGAGCTGGCCGGTGTCCTGCTCCGGCAGAAAGGTTTTCGGAATCGCGATGTACAAATACACATTGAGACCGATCGTGATCAGCAGCAAGGCGAGTACCAGCCGCGAATGGGCGAGCGCCCACCCCAGCGAACGGTGATAACCCGCCTGCAGTTTGCGCAGCCAATGACCGTCGACGCCGGTTGCAATTTTTTTGATCGGTGTCGGCTGGATGCGCAGCAGGCGCGCGCACAACATCGGCGTCAGGCTCAGCGAGACCAGCAGCGAGACGACGATGGTGGCGATCAGCGTCAGCGAAAATTCGCGGAACAGGCGCTCGATAAATCCGCCCATGAACAGGATTGAAATAAACACGACGACCAGCGCCAGGTTCATCGACAGCAGCGTGAAGCCGACTTCGCGCGTGCCATCGAGCGCGGCGCGCATGGGCGTCGAGCCGCGCTCGATGTGGCGACTGATATTTTCCATCACCACGATGGCGTCGTCGACGACCAGCCCGGCGGCGACGATCACCGCCATCAGCGATAAATTATTCAGCGAAAAATCGCACAGATACATCACCGTAAACGCGCCGATCAGCGACACCGGCACCGCCAGTGTCGGAATCAGCGCGGCGCGCAGATTGCCGATGAATAACAGCACCACGCCGATCACGAGTGCCACGGCGATGATCAGCGTGTGTTGCGCTTCGCGCAGCGTGGCGCGAATGCCGGGCGAGCGGTCGATCGTCACATTCATTTCGACACTGGCCGGCAGCAGCGCCTGCAAGGCCGGCAATTGCGCGCGAATCGCATCGACGGTGGCGACGATATTGGCATTGGGCTGGCGACTGATGATCAGCATCACCGCGGCGCTGTGATTGTGGAAACCGCTGGCGCGACGATCCTCGACCGAGTCGGTGACGGCGGCGACATCGCCGAGACGCACCGGCGAACGCGCGGCGTCGCTGACGATGAGCTGGCGATATTCGGCGGCGCTGCGCAGTTGATCGTTGGCGGCGATCTGCCACTGGCGTCCGGTGGCTTCGAGCGAGCCCTTCGGGCGTGCGGTATTGGTCTCGGCAATCGCGGTGCGCACCTGATCGAGTGCGAGGCTGTAATGATTCAGTGCGCGCGGGTCGAGGGCGATGCGTACCGCGGGCAGCGAGCCGCCGCGCAATTCGACTTGGCCGACACCGACGATCTGCGCAATCTTCTGCGCGAGCACGCTCGAGGCGATGTCGTAGATTTCACCGGAGCTCAGCGTCGGCGAGCTCAGCGCCAGCACCATGATTGGCGTCTGCGACGGATTGAATTTCTGGTAGCGCGGATTGCCGGGCATGCCGCTTGGCAGCAGATGACGCGATGCGTTGATCGCCGCCTGCACTTCGCGCGCGGCGTCGTTGATGTCTTTATCCAGATTGAATTGCAGCGTGATGTAGCTGTTGCCCTGGTTGCTGGCGGAATTCATCTGGTCGATACCGGAAATATTGCCGAACGCGCGCTCCAGCGGCGTCGACACACTCGACGCCATGGTCTCGGGACTGGCGCCCGGCAAATTGGCGGTGACCTGGATCGTCGGAAAGTCGACTTCCGGCAATGGCGCGACCGGCAGTAATACATAACTCAGCGCGCCGATCAGCACCAGCGCGAGCGCGAGCAATGCCGTCGCGACCGGCCGCTCGATAAATACCTGCGACAAATTAAACAGCCGAGCTGCGCCTTTCTCTGCGTGACTGATTGGGGCGTGACTGCTTGCCGCCTGACCGGGGGCGCGACTCGCCTCTTCGCCGCGTGCGCCGTTGTCGTCGGTCGTGCTCACAGCGCGTTATCCGCGATTGTCACCGCTTCCGGGCGGCGGCTGTAACGCGTTTTCAGGCGATCGAAAAACAGATAAATCACCGGCGTCGTGAACAGCGTGAGCACCTGACTCACCAGCAGGCCACCGACCATCACCAGTCCCAGCGGCTGGCGCAGTTCGGCACCGGAGCCCGACGCAAACATCAGCGGAATTGCGCCGAACAGTGCGGCCATTGTCGTCATCAGGATCGGCCGGAAGCGCAGCAGCGCCGCGCGATAAATCGCATCGTGCGGCGACAGCCCCTGATGGCGTTCGGCCTCCAGCGCGAAGTCGATCATCATGATCGCGTTTTTCTTGACCAGTCCGATCAGCAGGATGATGCCGATGATGGCGATCAGGTCGAGCGCGCTGCCGGTGACCAGCAGCGCCAGCAAGGCGCCGACGGCGGCGGAGGGCAGGGTCGACAGAATCGTGATTGGATGGATGTAACTTTCGTAGAGCACGCCGAGCACGATGTACATCGTCACGATGGCGGCGAGGATCAGCAGCAGCGTGCTGTCGAGCGACGCCCGAAACGCTTCCGCAGCACCTTGGAAACGCATGTCGATACTCGGTGGCAAGCCGATTTCCTGCGCGGCGTTTTCAATCGCGGAGACGGCATCGCCGAGCGAAATATCATTCGCGAGATTGAACGACACCGTGATCGCCGGAAACTGGCCGAGATGATTGACGGCGAGACGTGTCGGCCGTTCGCTGACGCGCACCAGGCTCGACAGCGGCACCTGCGCACCACCCGTCGCCGGCACATAAATCTGGCGCAGCGCTTCGAGCCCCTGTTGATAGCGCGGATCGGCTTCGAGCACGACCCGGTATTGATTGGTCTGCGTGAAGATTGTCGAGATCTGGCGCTGGCCGAACGCGTCGTACAGCGCGTCGCCGATGGCACTGACGCTGACGCCGAGACGACTCGCGGTGTCGCGATCGATGTCGAGCCAGGCCTGCAAGCCGCGATCCTGCAAATCGCTGGCGACATCGGCCAGCTCCGGCAGGGTCTGCAGTTTGTCGACGAGGCGGCGCATCCATTGCGCGAGCTCGGCGCTGTCGGGACTGCTCAGCGTGAATTGAAATTGCGTGCGGCTGACGCGATCTTCGATGCTCAAATCCTGCACCGGCTGCATGTAGAGCACGATGTCGGAGACCGCCCGCAGGCGCACTCGCAGGCGGTCGATGATTTCGCTGGCGGTGGCGTCGCGTTCGCCGTGCGGTTTGAGATTGATCAGCATGCGGCCGCTGTTGACGGTGGTGTTGGTGCCGTCGACGCCGATGAACGACGACAGGCTGGCGACATCGGGATCTTCGAGAATGGCGCGCGACAGTGCCTGTTGGCGTTCGCTCATCGCCGTGAACGAGGTCGATTGCGGGGCTTCGCTGATGGCCTGGATCAGACCCGTGTCCTGCACCGGGAAAAATCCTTTCGGCACCCACATATACAGCGCGATGGTCAGCACCAGGGTCGCCAGCGTAACCAGCAAGGTCAGCGGCTGGTGCCGCAATACCCACTGCAGGCCGCGACTGTAATGGTGAATCGTGCGCGCGAGGAAATCGTCGTCGCGCTCGGCGACGGCGTGCGGTTTCGTCTCGTTCGGTTTTAATAGGCGCGCGCACATCATCGGCGTCAGCGTCAGCGAGATCAGCAGCGAAATCAAAATGGCCGCCGCCAGCGTGATCGCGAATTCGTGAAACAGACGGCCGACGACATCGCCCATGAACAACAGCGGGATCAACACGGCAATCAGCGACAGTGTCAGCGACACCAGCGTGAAGCCGATTTGTTTCGAGCCTTTCAGTGCCGCCTGCAACGGCGTCTCGCCTTTTTCGAGATGGCGGGCGACGTTCTCCAGCATGACGATGGCGTCGTCGACGACGAAACCGGTGGCGACGGTGAGCGCCATCAGCGTCAGGTTGTTGAGGCTGAAGCCGGCGAGATACATCACGCCGAGTGTGCCAACCAGCGACAGCGGCACCGCGATGCTGGGAATGAGGGTCGCGGGCAGATTTCTCAGGAACAGGAAGGTGACCATCACCACCAGGCCGACGGCGAGCACCAGTTCGAATTGCACGTCTTTGACCGACGCGCGAATGGTCTGCGTGCGATCGGTGAGCACGGCGACATCGACGGCCGCCGGCAGCGTCGCTTGCAATTGCGGCAGCAGGCGTTTGATGCGTTCGCCGACTTCGATGACGTTGGCGCCGGGCTGGCGCTGAATGTTCACGAGCACTGCGGGCATCGCATCGGCCCACGCCGCGAGCTGGCGGTTTTCGGCGCCGTCGACAATGCGCGCGACAGCGCCGAGCCGCAGCGGCGCGCCGTGCTCCCATAAAAGAATGAGGTTGCGGTATTCGTCGGGCGATTTGAGCTGGTCGTTGGCATCGAGCAACACCTGGCGCACCGGACCGTCGAAATTGCCTTTCGGCTGATTGACGTTGGTGGCAACGATGGCGCTGCGGACCGCACTCAGGCTGAGGCCGTTGTTCGCGAGCGCGGAGGGATTCACCTGCACTCGCATCGCCGGCCGCTGACCGCCCGCAATACTCACCAGACCGACACCCGGCAGCTGCGACAGTTTTTGCGCAATGCGGGTATCGACCAGATCGTGCAGCGCCGGCAGCGCCATCGTCGGCGACGTCACCGCGAGCGTCAGGATCGGTGTATCGGCGGGATTGACCTTGTTGTAAACCGGCGGCGCCGGCAAATCCTGCGGCAGTAAATTTTCCGCGGCGGCGATCGCGGCCTGTACTTCCTGCTCGGCAACGCCGAGTGAAATTTCCAGCGAAAACTGCAGCGTCACGATCGACGCGCCGCCGGCGCTGGTCGATGCCATTTGTTTGAGGCCGGGGATTTTTCCGAACTGGCGCTCCAGCGGCGCGGTCACTGCGCTCGCCATCACGTCAGGGCTTGCGCCGGGATAAAACGTCAGTACCTGAATGCTCGGGTAATCGACCTGCGGCAACGCGGCTACTGGCAACAGGCGCCACGCAATCAATCCGGACAGCAGCAGTGCCGCCATCAGCAGCGTGGTGGCGACGGGGCGCAAAATAAACAGGCGCGATGGATTCATCGAAGTTATGTGCCGGTTTTAGCGGTGGGGGTCTTGCTCTGGGTGATGGTGCCGGTGGCGTCCTCGACGATGATGATTTCGGCGCCTTCGCGCAGGCCATCGAGGCCTTCGAGCACGACGCGTTCGCCGGGCTCGAGGCCACTCAATATCGCGGTGCGCTCGCCGTTGCTCGGACCGACCTCGACACGGCGCACCGACACGCGCGGCCCCGCTGGTGCAGCGCCGTCTTTGGTTTTATCTATTTTCTTCGGGTTTGCGGTTTTCGTTTCGTCCGCAACGATTGGCGCCCCGGTGTTCACCACATAAACGAAGGTGCCGGCGGAGCCGTGTTGCACCGCCGCGGTGGGCAGCACGGTGGCATCGTCGAGCGTATTCACGCGCAGGCGCACGTTGACGAATTGATTGGCGAACAGGCTGCCTTTTTCGTTGTTGAATTCGGCGCGCAGGCTGACGGTGCCGGTGGTGGTGTCGATGCGATTGTCGACGGTGCGCAACACGCCGGTCGCCAGGCGCTGGGCGCCGGCGCGATTCCAGGCCTCGACCGCGAGTGGCTTGCCGGTTTCCAGCGCGGCCAATACCGCCGGCAGATCGGCCTCCGGCAAATTGAACAGCGTGCCGACTGGATGGATCTGGGTGATCACGACCAACCCTTCGGTATCGCCGCTGCTGATCAGGTTGCCGGCGTCGATGCGGCGCAGACCGAGGCGACCGCTGATCGGCGCGCGAATGTGGGTGAACGACAATTGCAGGCGCGCATTGTCGACCCGCGCCTGATCGATTTTCAGCGTGCCGCGATACTGGCGTACCAGCGCTTCCTGATTATCGAGTTGCTGCCTGGCGATGGAATCCTGCGCGAACAGGCCGCGGTACAGCTCGAAATTGCTTTCGGCGTTCTTCAGCAGCGCGAGATTCTGCTGTTGCTGGCCTTCGGCCTCGGCCAGCGCAACGGCGTACGGACGCGGATCGATTTCCGCGAGCAGTTCGCCGGCTTTCACCATCTGGCCTTCGTCGAACAAGACTTTGACCAGTTCGCCATCGACGCGACTGCGCACCGTGACGGTGTTCAGCGCGGTCACCGTGCCGAGTGCGGTGAGTTCGATCGCCAGTGCTTCGCGCCGTGCTTCGACGAGCCGCACCGGCACCGGCCCGCCCCAGCCCTGCGGGGTGGCGGGTGGGTCTTCGTCGGCGCCAAAGAAAAACAACGCGCCGACGGCGACCAGCGTGACCAGCACGATTCGACCGAGATAAGGGCGCGCACGAGCGCTGATATTGGCAAGGGTATGGGTATTCATCAGTTCATCGGTTGGAGGAAGAGGCGCAGCGATGGCGGGCAACCACCCTGCTGCATGCGCAAATGCTGCATCAATTTTCGAGCGGAGGGTGATTACGGATCATTGCCGTCTGCAACTGCGAGGGCGCGCAGGGTTGGTCAGTGAATTGGTGAAGGAGTTCTGCTGGCACGGCGCGCTCGATAATATCAAGAACGTTTCTCATTTGTATATGTGGGTGGTCGTTGCCGCCGGTCTTGTCGTCAGTCAACGTTAATGAGACTTGTTTGCATATGGGGAAGTGCGCGATCATGGCGGCTGGTTGCCCCTCTTCGATGATCGTTCTCATGTCTAGCTCGTCCCACATCGCGTCCCGCGTCGCCGCCAGCCTGCTCGGGGGCTACGCCTTCAGCTGGGGGTTTACCGTCTTTGGCATAACGCTGCTGGTGTGGGCGGGCATGTCCTATCACGAAGCGCAGACCCTGGTGTTCATGCTCGCCTTTCTCGTATTTCTGGTGGTGTTCTGCTGGGCGTTCGCGGCAGCGAGAGTGGCGCGGGTATGGGGCGTGCTGGCCGGCGGCGGCGCGGCGATGACGGCCGCGGCATGGTGGTTGACCCGTACGTTGCAGTGAACATGGAGAATCCGATGTATCAATCCTTCCGCCAATCGATGGCCTGGCTGCATACCTGGTTCGGGCTGGTGCTCGGCTTCGTGTTGATGGCCTGCTTCTTCTTCGGCTCGCTGTCGGTGTTCGATCGCGAAATCGACCGCTGGGCGATTCCGAGCTCCCGTTTCGAGCCGCAGCCAATGCCGCGCTTCGACACGATTCTCGGCCCGGCCATGCGCGCGCTGAAGCCGAATCCGCAGGACTACGCCAGAACGCAGGAGCGGGTGATCGGCGCCTTGCCGGCGCCGGAGACACTGGTTCTGTCGTCGTTCTGGGCGTACACCACGCACCGCGATCCGGTGCTGGTGATGGGCGGCGAGTTCGCCGTGCCGAACCAGCCGAAGGACGCCAGCGACGAACACCAGCACGTGCACGGCTTCACCACCATCGATCCGCGCACCGGTGCCGAACTGCCCGACAGTCAGCTGAAGATCGGCAGCCGTTTCTTCTACCCGATGCATTACAGCCTGCATCTGCGCTGGATGAATCTGGGTTACTGGATCGTCGGGTTGGCGGCGCTGGTGATGCTGGCGGCGCTGGTGAGCGGTGTCGTCATGCACCGCAAAATTTTTCGCGAGCTGTTCACGTTCCGCCCGCACAAACGCACGCAGCGCAGCGCGCTCGATCTGCACAACCTGACCGGTGTCGTCGCACTGCCGTTCCACTTTTTCTTTGCCTTCACCGGGCTGGTGATTTTCGCCGGCATTTACTTGCCGGTCGGCGACACGCTGCTGAAACCGCTGCACGACGCCGACGAAATTCGTGAAGCCGAGCGCACCGGGCTGCCACACGATGCGGCGGGCGTAGCGGCACCGCTGGCCTCAGTGGATGCGATGGTGGCGGAGGCCAAACGTATCTGGGCCGAGCGCGATATGGCCGGTGAGGTTGGCTCGTTGCGCATCGAACATCTCGACGATGCCAATGGCTACGTCAGCGTCTATCGCGCCGGCAGCGATCGGGTAGCGCTGGTCGGCGAGGGCATTCATTTCAAGGCGGGCACCGGCGAGCTGCTGCGCGCAGACCCGCCGCGCACGGCCGTGTCGAGCATCAACGAATTCCTGACCGGCCTGCATCTGCAGCACTTCGAACACTGGCTGTTGCGCTGGCTGTATTTCGTCGGCGGCATCGCCGGCTGCGTCTGCATCGCCACCGGTTTCATCTTCTTCGTCGAAAAACGCAAACGCCAACATGCCGCGCGCGGCGAGAGTGGCGCGCGCTGCGTCGACGCGCTGGCGGTGACCACGGTGACCGGCATGTTGATTGCGACGGTGACCATGCTGGTGGCGAACCGCCTGCTGCCGGTCGATCTGCCGCAGCGCGGCGATTGGGAGCAATACGTATTCTGGGGCGCCTGGTTGCTGGCCGCCGCTCATGCGTTCTGGCGCACGGCGCCGGTATTGCAGGCGCGCATCGCACCGGCCTGGGCAGAGCAGTCTGTGGCCGTGGCCCTGTTGGCAGTGCTCGCGGTCATCCTCAACTGGACCAGTACCGGCGATCACCTGTTGCGCACCATCGGCAATGGCTACTGGCCGGTGGCCGGTGTGGATCTGACGCTGCTCGGCGGCGCGGTGCTGGCCGTGGTTGCCGCAAACCGTCTGCGGCAGCGTGCCGCGCAGGAGTCGTTGAAGTTAAGTGACGTCGAGGCGGGCGCGACCACATCGGTCGCCAACGGCCGTGTCGGAGAGATCGCCCATGTCTGATGCGCTGCTGCTGTTCCTGGCGCTGCTGTGCAACGTCGCCGGTCTGGCCTGGCTGGCGCTGGCAATGGACGTGCACTGGCGCCAGGTGCGTGGCGACCAGGCAACCCCGCCGCGCGTCGTGCCGGTATTGCGCGGGCTCGGCGCGGTGGCATTGATGGTTTCTCTCGGCCTCTGTCTGCGCGTCGACCATGCATCGATGGCGGCGCTGGTGTGGGTGATGGCGCTCGCCGCCGCCGCGCTGGTGGTGGCGTTTACGCTCAGCTGGCGGCCGCGCCTGCTGGTGCCTCTGGCGGTATGGGTGCGCGCCGGATAGGCTTGCCCCTCACTCACCGCAGTGTCACCCGTCTCGATTTCATGTCCGATTCCCGTCTCCACCCGTCGCCGTTAATCCGTGCCCTGATCTGGATCGCCGGCGTGCTTGCGCTTGCGCTCGGCGTGATCGGCATTTTTCTGCCGGGATTGCCCACGACTCCCTTCGTGTTGCTGGCGGCGGCCTGTTTCGTGCGCGCTTCGCCCCGCGCCCACGCCTGGCTGCTAGCCCACCGGATTTTCGGTCCGCCGTTGCGCGAGTGGGAGATTCATCGCAGCATCCCGCGCCGCGCCAAGGGCGTTGCGTTGCTGATGATGGCGGTGTCGGTATCGGGCTCACTCTGGTATTTCAGCGGTCGGCCCTGGGTGCAGGCCGCCATCGTGGCGGGCGCGACCCTCGGCGCGATCGCGATCGCGCTGATTCCCTCCCGACGCTGAGTTTTGCCAACCCGGTCGGGCTTGATATACGATTGATAACGATTATCGTTTAAGATCGTATCGTTCAAGCTCATT
>JBEVMI010000151.1:0-6652 GCA_040508685.1 Spongiibacteraceae bacterium | reverse complement strand
TTGCAACAGCGGGACCAGAGCGCACGATTGGCTACAACGACGATAGCCGCAACGCGGATGCATTCACAAAAGATGGCTGGTTCCTGACGGGCGACATCGGTCATCTGGACGCGGACGGTTATCTCACGATTACCGATCGTAAAAAGGACATCATTATTCGCGGCGGCGAAAATATCAGTTCGCGCGAAGTGGAGGAGTGCATGCAGCGACATCCTGCGGTACTGGAGGCGGCGGCTGTTGCGATGCCCGATGCGCGCCTCGGCGAGAAAGTCTGCATTGTTGTTGTGCTCGGACCGAGCATGACGCTCGACATGCATATGGTCGCGGAGCATTTCGCACAGAGTGGACTGGCAAAACAGAAAACACCGGAGCGCATCGTCGAAATCGAAGCATTGCCGCGCAATGCGGCGGGCAAAGTACAGAAAGAAGTGTTGCGCAAAAACCTGCAAGCTTGAATGGCGGTGGAACCGGGGGCGTAGGGCAATAACTGCCCCCTAAATTTTCTCTCGCCAAGAAATTATTTGATTGAGCGCAAGCACTTTGCCGTGTTTGCGCTCTTTTTTTGCCTGATGCTTTTTTTATTTCTCGCCGGCGGCAGCGGCGCGCTCAAACTTGCTGGTTTCCGCGGCGGGAAAAAGTCGAGCAGCGAGCCAAAAAAACAACAGCGCAACCGGTCCCAGTGCCATTAATCGGAAAAGACCCTCGGACAACGATCCGGTAGCGCCACCGATTTTTCCAGCGGCGTAGGGACCGATAGCCATTACCACCAACGTGATCGTGAGTGCAAAAACGGCGGCGGTCGTTGCGCGCATCCGCGGTAACACCAAATCCTGTGCATAGGCTGCCGCGGCGCCCGACCATGAAATGGACGCCGCGTTAAAAACAAATAGCGCGATGGCGTACGTGTGCAGCGTTTGCATTTTCAGCATGACTGTCAGCGTAACGATGAGTGTGATGAGCGCGGCTATCGAGGCCCACAGGTAGCCGCGAGCATCGACAGCGCGCCAGCGGTCGGAGATGGCACCGCCGCCAATGACTCCGATGATCGAACTGACGCCGATGGCTGCGCCAAGCAGTGTCCCTGCGGTGCTGGCATCTACGTGGAAAGTGCGAATCGCGAAGGGGATCATCCAAAAACTGGCCGCGCCCATGATGCAGCCCATAATCGAGAAGCCCATCAGCGCCAGGGTGAAGGCTGGAGTAAGGAAGGTCAGTCGGATCAAGGCGGGATCCACAATCGCGGTGCGTTGCGCCCATCCCAGGATGGCATTGACAGCAATAAACAGCGCCAGCCATTGCGCGCGATCTCCTGAAAGTAGACCGATGTAAATTGCGGCGGCCAGCAACACGCCGGAATAAATCATGTTGCGAACGGCTGCACGCGCGCCGCAGTCGCGCCACAAAATCCAGGTGCAGGTAAAGGGAACTACCGAAGCCAGATCGCGAAAGAATGCCGGCCAATGTCCTGTTGCTGGCGGCACGATGGGGTGACCGTCGATCTCTCCTCGCACCGGGTTGCGCAGCGTCCAAACCAGTAGCGCCAAAAATAATCCCGGTATTCCGACTATAAGAAACGCGGCTTGCCATGGTTTTACCGCACAGAGCTGAAGCGCGGAACAGCTATCGGGCCAGACTTTCAGAATGTGGCCGCCAATTGCCGCAGCAAGACCGCCGCCTAAAAACATTGAGGCCAAATAGGTGCCCAGCGCCATGGCGCGACGGCGGCGCGGAAAATAATCGCAGATCAACGAGTGGCAGACGGGGTTAGCTGTAGCCTCGCCAATGCCGACACCGAAACGCGCGGTGGCAAGCAAGCCGAAGCCCGGCGCAACCCCTCCCATCGCCGTCATGCCTGCCCACAGCGTGAGTCCCCCGGCCAAAAGGTGCGTTCGTTTCATGCGATCTGCAAGCCTGGCGAGCGGCAGTCCTAATAGCGTGTATAGCGTGACAAACGCGGTTCCGAATAAAAAAGCAATCTGCGCATCATCGACCTGCAAATCATGTTTGATGGCCTCGGTAAGAACGGACATGATTTGTCGATCGGCGGCGTTAACCATGCCAACGCCGAGCAACACCGCAAGTGCGTAATATTTATAAAGACCTTTGGTTGTGTGTGTGGAGGGTTGCGAGAGCTCGTTGATGCTGTCGATGACTGTCATGGTGATTTCTCCGTTGCCCGCGACCCACGATTGGGTTGAGCAGGCGTTTTTAATTATTGAGTTGGCTGCCGCGCGGTGACCATGTCGTCGCAGAGCACTGAAGGCGCATTTATTTTTCTGGAAGTTGCCGGGCAATTTGGAAGGGCGGCGGTACGCCATCAATTACCGGTGCACCCAAATCAACGCACACACGCAGACCGCGACAGGGGGTGAGACCGGATTGAAGTCGCGCGTGAAAAAAAGGCCCTTCATCGAGTTTTACGACACAAACCGTATAGGGAACCTGGTCGGCCATATCCGTTGTGTAAGCGCGGTGAAAGATGGTGTAGGTATGAACTTCACCGCATCCGGATGTGGGAACCCAAGCCATCGCCGCGGCGCCGTGCGCGACACAACAACTGGCCGGCCAGTAATGGCACCCGCAAATACCGCAGCGGTGCAGTAAGAATTGCTGCTGATTTAATCCATCCCAGAACGGTTGATCGAGTGCGCCGGGTTGCGGTGGACGGACATCGCTCATGATTGATTTCCCAATAGCAGCGTGACGTGTCCCCAGGTGTTCTGAACCCCGGCATTCAGTCCATGGCCGCTGACGAGTGCAACTTCCGCGTCCTTAACCTGACCTGCTTCGGCTTCACTGCGCAGTTGTCGAATGGCCTCTACCAGCGCGGTAAATCCTGCGGCATAAAAGCCCGATAGCTGGCCGCCGCCGGTATTGGTGGGAATCGATCCGCCGAGGCCAATGCCACCATCGCGCACAAACGCGCCGGCCTGGCCAGGCTTGCAAAAGCCGTAGGCTTCCAGTTGCATCAGCACAGAAATAGTAAACGGGTCGTAAAAGGATGCTACGTCGACGTCATCGATCGTGAGGCCTGCTTGCGCAAACGCCTTGGCGGCAGCCGGAGCTATGTCATCGTGATGGGCGTATACCGTGCCGTTGTGCCAGTTGCGTATGTTGTGACCGTAACCGGCACCGAGCAGATACACCGGACGGGGGTGAAGTTCGCGGGCGCGCTCGGCGCCGGTGATGATGACAGCCACTGCGCCGTCACTATCGCGGCAACAATCCAGTGACCGCAGAGGATCGACAATCATTTTTGATGTTTGATGATCTGCGAGCGTGAAGGGTTTTCCATACCCCAAGGCTTCGGGACGACGGCAGGCGTGTTCTCGCAATGCGACCGCAACTGCGCCGAGATCCGCCGACGTGGCGCCGTATTCATCCATGTACCAGCGCGCGTGCAGTGCATGCGCTGAGGCCGCGCCAATCAAGCCCGCCTTGCTGGCATAGCCGTAGCCGAACGCCCCGATCGTCTTCGCACCTTCGCGACCGGGGACATAGCCGGAAGTCGGTGCGAGACCAAACACGCAGGCGACTGCGTCAGCCTGTCCGGTTGCGATGGCGCCAGCAGCGGCGAGCAGTGACATCGACGCCGATGCCCCGCCGGCAAATAATGCGGAGGCGAAGCTGGGCGATAGCCCCAGGTAGCGCAGGTCCTCGCGTGTATCCCACGCATGGATATAGCCATCGATGGCAGTTCGTTCGATGCCGGCATCTTCAATGGCAAGTTCAACTGCCTGACGGCGCAACTCCAGATCGGATATGCCGAGTTTCACGCCCTGCTGGCTGACACCGAGACCAGCGACGGCAAATTTACCGCGCATGATCGAAGGTCCGTTCGAGATGGCGGTCGGCTCGTCGTGCCATTGCCGACCGGCACTTAAGGCCAAGTCTGGGATTTGGGATTCGCATGCGGAACTCTCTTATGTGCATCACCGCTGTTATTTTCCGGGCCGGCTTCAGACCCATCCGCGGCATGTCTGATTTAGATAGCGCTGAGTCAGGGTCGATTGATACTAATGACTCTGCAAAAACTTTAGAAATATTGTTTTTCAAGTTGTTGATATCGGATCGGTATTTCTTGAAGGGCAGGTCAGACGCGAACATCAAATAATTACGACAAATTTATGCAACGGTATTTGCCTCGTAAAGTATCAAAGGCTGTGTTATTGATACTAGATAAGTGTTAATACGTGGGTCCCGTTATGAATCTCCAGCAACTTCGTCACTTCATCGCTATTGCGGAGGAGCGCCATTTCGGGCGTGCCGCCGAGCGGTTGCATATCGCGCAGCCACCCTTGAGTCAGTCGTTGGTTCGGCTGGAAACGTCAATCGGTTTTCGCTTGATTGATCGCACTCGACGCAGCGTCGCGTTAACGCCAGCGGGCGAAATTTTCCTGCGAGAGCTAAGACCGGTGATGATGCAATTGGATCGCGCAGTGCGTATGGCGACGCGTGCTAACGAAGGGCATCTCTCCACGATCAACTTGGGATTTGTAAGTGGGGCAATCATTGAAGCGGTCCCTACTTTGCTCCGAGTGCTGGAAGAGCAGCTGCCCGATGCGGAAGTTACCCTGCACGAAATGCCAACGCAGATGCAAATTCAGGCCCTGTTGGATGGCTCCCTTGATTTGGGATTGGTGTATTCGCATCGCACGCAAGGGCTCGCTTTGCAAACTCGCGTGATAGCGCGCTACGGCATGCAGGCGGCGATCCCTGAATCGTGGCCGCTGGCGCAGAAGGAGCGTTTACATATGTCCGATCTCAAAGATGTGCCGATGATCCTGGTGCCGTACGAGGATCGCTCTGACTTGCGCGCAATATTTTTCGCCGAATGTCAGCGCCATGGGTTTGAGCCGCTGGTGCGCCACGAGGTCACTCGAGGTCGCACGGTTTTGGGTTTGGTCAGCGCGGGGCAGGGGATGGCGCTTGGTGGGGATGCCGAGGCGCGCCAAGGTTATCCGGGTGTGGCCTTTCGGCCGCTGGATGGATTGCCGCCCAATTTCAGTCTGGAGTTATCGATTGCCTGGCCCTCGACACATGCATTGCAGGAACACGAAGAGCGCTTCGTCAAAATTGTCGAAACGCTGATCGCCGCCTCCGGACACAGCCCTGAGAGTGAAGCTGCAGCGGTTTGATCGGACGTCACGCCGCAATATAACCACCGTCCACTGGCAGCAGAACGCCGGTGATGTTGCTGGCAAGTTCGGACGCGAGAAAAAGTGCGGCATTGGCACAGTCTTCGGGGGCGATCGGTTTCCCCAGTGGATGCATTTTGGAGTAGATGTCCACCAGCTCCGCAGACTGCTGAGTAAAAGCGCTGGCGTCGCTCCGGCCAAAATTCGTCATCATGCCCGCCGGACATACCGCATTGACGCGGATGCCATGTTTGGCAACTTCCACCGCTAACCCACGCGTCAGTTGGACCACCGCGCCCTTGGTCGCGCCGTACATCACGCCACCCCATCCCACCATACCCGCGACCGACGCCGTATTGACGATTACGCCACCGCCACCCTGTGCGATGAAAGTGCGGACAGCTTGCTGGCACCCGTAAATCACGCCTTTGAAATTGATCGATACAAGACGCTCGAAATCCTCGTCATCCTGATCAATCAGACTCTTTGATTTGCCATCGACGGAGGTTGCCACGCCGGCATTGTTGTACATCACATCGAGGCGGCCAAACATTTTGACGGCGTGTTGTATTGCTGCGCGCACATCATTGGCCTGTGTGACATTACAGCGCAGCGCAGTTGCCGTGCCGCCTTGTTCGGTGACGAGCTGTTCGGTTTGATGTGCCCATTCTTCATTGATGTCGACACACACAACTTTCGCGCCCTGGCGCGCAAACAACTGTGCTGCAGCGCGACCGACACCGGAACCGGCTCCGGTAATCACAACCACTTTTTCAGCGAGTAACATATTGGCTTCCTCTTATTTTTCAGTTCGAAATATTTAAAACTTGGATTTGCTGGTAGGCGCGAATTCCTTCAATGCCGCGTTCACGCCCTATCCCGCTGGCGCCAAAACCTCCCGAGGATGCATAGGCGCTCATCGCGCTGCTATTGATATTCACCGTACCCGTGCGCAGGCGCTCGGCTACTGCGAGTGCTTGCCGCATATCTTTTCCAAACACATAGCCGGAAAGCCCATAAATGGAATCGTTGGCCATCTCCACCGCATGATCGATCGAGTCATAGCCGATGACGCTGACCACGGGCCCAAAGATTTCATCTTTGGCGGCTGGATTCGAATTGTCTGGAACGTCGAGGATGGTGGGCTCGAAATAAAACCCATTAGGCAAATGGGCCGGTCTTTTGCCGCCCGCCACCACGCGTGCGCCGGCGGCAACGGCTGCTGCAACATAACGTTCACAGCGGTCGCGCTGGGCGGCCGTAATTACCGGACCGATCTGCGTTTTGGGATCGGCCGGATCACCGATGACGAGGCCTTCCAAAGAGGAGGCCATCTGCGCAAGTACATCTTGTTTTTGTGCTGCGGGAACCAAAACCCGCGTACCCAGGACACAACCTTGGCCGGCATGCGCCAAGCAAACCGAGAGTGCTGCAAAGCGCGCAGCTTCAAGTCGGTCGGGCAGGAATATCTGCGCCGATTTACCGCCGAGCTCAAGTTGCAGACGTTTGATTCC